>JAQXJZ010000087.1 GCA_029009515.1 bacterium | reverse complement strand
CCGAAGTAAATGGCTAAAACGGAAAAAAAAACTTTGAGGCCGCACACCACGGCCTCAATTTACGGGATTCTTAGGGGGGATCCCCCCTTACGCGGGTGGGGGCCGACCCCACCGTTTCCTCGCGGCTTACAGCTCTGCCTTGATCTTTTCGATCATCTCGGCGTACTGCTCGTCGGTCAGCAGGGTCTGGCCGGGGTTCATGGCAAACACGCCACCCCACTCGTAGCCGTCCTTGTACTTGGGCACAAGATGGAAGTGCAGGTGACAGCCGGTGTCGCCATAAGCGCCGTAGTTGAGCTTGTCGGGATGATAAGCGGCGTGAATGGCCTTGGCGGCGCGGTTCACGTCGGCGAAGAAAGCGTTGCGCTCCTCATCGGAGATGTTCACGATCTCGCTGATGTGGTCCTTGTAGGCCACGATGCAGCGGCCGGGATGGCTCTGCTCCTTGAACAGATAGAGGGAGCTGACAGACAGATCGCAGATGTAGATGCCGAACTTGGCCAGGGGCTCGCCGTGTACACAGTAACCGCAGTTGGGATCTTTCATAAGGGAAACCTCCTTCAAAGAACGAACATAGCCTTTGCTTTGTGGGGGAAGTGAACAATATAATTATTATATCCCCACATGTTATGAAAAGCAATCAGTCAATCTACCAACAAGCGAGCCAGGGCACCTGCATGTGCCTCGGCGGTATTATGCGCAGCCCCAAACACAAAAAACCCCTGCGACCCAAAGGGTCGCAGGAGCGGGGTCAAGGGCTCAGCCCTTGTCAGCCCGTATTAGCCCTTGATAGCGGCCTGAGCGGCAGCCAGACGGGCGATCGGAACGCGGAAGGGAGAGCAGGACACGTAGTCCAGGCCGATCTGGTGGCAGAATTCCACGGAAGTGGGATCGCCGCCGTGCTCGCCGCAGATACCGATGTGCAGCTTCGGGTTGTTCTCACGGCCCAGCTTGCAAGCCATGTTCATCAGCTTGCCAACGCCAGTCTGGTCCAGCTTGGCGAAGGGATCGTTTTCGAAGATCTTGGTGTCGTAGTACGCAGACAGGAACTTGCCAGCGTCGTCACGGGAGAAGCCGTAGGTCATCTGGGTGAGGTCGTTGGTGCCGAAGCAGAAGAAATCAGCGTTCTTGGCGATTTCATCAGCGGTCAGGCAGGCACGGGGGATCTCGATCATGGTGCCAACTTCGTACTCCAGCTCAGCGCCGGCAGCAGCGATCTCGGCATCAGCGGTCTTGATGACGACTTCCTTGACGTACTTCAGTTCCTTCACGTCGCCAACCAGGGGGATCATGATTTCGGGCACGATCTTCCAGTCAGCATGGGCCTTCTTCACGTTCAGAGCGGCGCGAATGACGGCCTTGGTCTGCATGGCGGCGATTTCGGGATAGGTGACGGCCAGACGGCAGCCGCGATGACCCATCATGGGGTTGAACTCGTGCAGAGAAGAGATGATGGTCTTGATCTGCTCGACGGTCTTGCCCTGAGCCTTGGCCAGCAGAGCGATGTCTTCCTCGGTGGTGGGCACGAACTCATGCAGCGGGGGATCCAGGAAGCGGATGCAAACGGGCATGCCTTCCAGGGCCTCGTACAGCTTCTCGAAGTCAGACTGCTGGTAGGGCAGGATCTTCTCCAGAGCAGCTTCGCGATCGGCGGCGGTGTCGGAGCAGATCATCTCGCGGAAAGCGGCGATACGATCGGCCTCGAAGAACATGTGCTCGGTGCGGCACAGGCCGATGCCTTCAGCGCCCAGTTCGCGGGCCTTCTTGGCGTCGGTGGGGGTGTCGGCATTGGTGCGGACCTTCAGGGTGCGGAACTTGTCAGCCCAGCCCATGATGGTGCCGAAGTTGCCGGAGATCTCAGCGTCCACGGTGGGGATGATGCCATCGTAGATCTTACCGGTGGAACCGTCGATGGAGATGTAATCGCCCTCAACGTAGGTCTTGCCGGCCAGAGTGAACTTCTTGTTCTCTTCGTCCATGGCGATCTCGCCGCAACCGGACACGCAGCACTTACCCATGCCGCGGGCAACAACAGCAGCGTGAGAGGTCATGCCGCCGCGCACGGTCAGGATGCCCTGAGCGGCCTTCATGCCGGTGATATCTTCGGGAGAGGTCTCCAGACGAACCAGAACGACCTTCTTGCCAGCGTTCTTCCACGCTTCAGCGTCCTCAGCGGTGAAGACAACCTGGCCGCAGGCAGCTCCGGGAGAAGCGCCCAGACCACGGCCCACGGGCTGAGCAGCCTTCAGAGCCTTGGCGTCGAACTGGGGATGGAGCAGGGTGTCCAGGTTGCGGGGGTCGATCATGGCGACGGCCTCAGCCTCGGTCTTGTGGCCTTCGGCAACTAGGTCAACAGCGATCTGCAGAGCGGCCTGAGCGGTGCGCTTGCCGTTGCGGGTCTGCAGCATGAAGAGCTTGCCGTGCTCGACGGTGAACTCCATGTCCTGCATGTCGTGATAGTGGTTCTCCAGGATGGAGCACACTTCCACGAACTTGTTGTAAGCCTCGGGGAACTTCTCAGCCATCTGAGCGATGGGCATGGGAGTACGCACGCCAGCCACAACGTCTTCGCCCTGAGCGTTGGTCAGGAACTCGCCCATCAGCTTCTTTTCGCCGGTGGCGGGGTCACGGGTGAAAGCAACGCCGGTGCCGCAGTCATCGCCCATGTTGCCGAAAGCCATGGCCTGAACGTTGACGGCAGTGCCCCAGGAGTAGGGGATGTCGTTGTCACGACGGTACACGTTGGCGCGGGGGTTGTCCCAGGAGCGGAAAACGGCCTTCACGGCGCCCATCAGCTGTTCCTTGGGATCGGAGGGGAAATCGGTGCCCAGCTTGGACTTGTACTCAGCCTTGAACTGGCCGGCCAGAACCTTCAGGTCCTCAGCAGTCAGCTCGACGTCCTGCTTGACGCCCTTGGCTTCCTTCATCTCGTCGATGAGGACTTCGAAGTACTTCTTGCCAACTTCCATGACGACGTCAGAGTACATCTGGATGAAGCGGCGATAGCAGTCGTAAGCCCAGCGAGCGTTGCCGGACTTCTCAGCCATGACTTCCACGACTTCCTCGTTCAGACCCAGGTTCAGGATGGTATCCATCATGCCGGGCATGGAAGCGCGGGCGCCGGAACGGACGGAGACCAGCAGGGGGTTCTCCTTGTCACCGAACTTCTTGCCGGTGATCTCTTCCAGCTTGGTAACATACTCCATGATCTCGGCTTCGATCTCGGCGTTGATCATGCGGCCATCTTCGTAATACTTAGTGCAGGCTTCGGTAGAGACGGTGAAGCCCTGGGGAACGGGCAGGCCGATGTTGGTCATCTCAGCCAGGTTGGCGCCCTTGCCGCCCAGCAGTTCACGCATGGAACCGTTACCTTCGGTAAACAGGTAGACATACTTGTGCATAGGTACGATTGCCTCCTTTTGTTGATTGAGGACGATTCACACTGGCGGAATCCTCCCCAATGCTCATCCTTCCACTAACTAATTCAGTATACACGTTATTTCCGCTTTTTTCAAGAACAAAAATCAACGGAAATGGCATTTTGGTTGGAATAATTGCATAAATGTGTGATTTATCTGCATCAAAAAACCGCCGCCGTCATCCGGCAACGGTTTGAATGGGAAAATCAGATTTCGGTGCACTCCAGCGTGTTGAACTCGCGTTCGTACTCCTCGTAGCGCAGTCCACGATCGGTGGTTTCCATTTCGCCGGTCTGGTTGTCGTAGGGATCGGCGCGCCAGTGCTGCTTGTTGACGGTGAAATCCGCCTGGAAGGCGCGGTTGGCCACCATGCGGTAGGCGTCCAGATTGCCAAAGTAGAACTGACGGCGGGCTTCGTCGTGGCAGCGGTTGGCGCTCACGCCAAAGGAAGGATCGGCAAACAGCCAGCCATAGGGCGCAATGTAGAACATGGCCCAGTCATGGCAGCCGCAGTCATCAGGCTCAGCACACAGGCCGCTCTGCCACTGGGCAGGAATACCGGCGCAGCGGCACAGGGTGATGAACAGGAGCGCGAACACGCCGCAGTCGCCGGTGAAGTTGCGGGCACAGTTTTCCGCAATGCTCTCCAGCACAAAATACTCCGGCTGGAAGCTGTACTTCATGTTGAGGGTGATAAAATCGTAAAAACGGCGCGCCTTTTCCAGCGGGTCGGTCACGCCTTCGGTCAGGGTGTTGACCAGCTCGCGGATGTAGGGCGTGAAAACGATGTGCGGGGCTTCTTCCTCAGTGCAGAAATCGGGCTGCTCCTCAGCGGGCGTCATCGCATACGTATCGTGATAGGTGGCAGTGTGAATATAGCTGTATTCCACCGCGAAGGGGTGGTTCTCCTGCATGGTTTCCTCCCAGCACACCGTGCGCTGAAGCGCATCAGCAGGAGCAATCATACCGGTTTCAGGCTCCACCTTTTCAATGCGGATGTCACTCTGCTGCGGGCAATCAGCCGCAATGGGCAGATGGGCGCGGATGAACATGCCGGGCGTGAAGGCATCATCCTCCACGCGGAGGCTGGCACGGATGCGGATGCGGTGGCTGATCTTGCCCTTTTCCTTCATGATGTTCATGCTGCGGATCAGCATGTTCTGGCTGGTGCCGGTTTCAGCGCCGGGAGCGACGAGACCAGCGCGTTCTGCGATGGAGTGCTCCGTCTTGCACAGCGTAGCAAAGCTGCGCTCAAAATAGCGCTTCTCGCCATGGAGGAACATCCAGCCGATGCGGCCGGCATCCTCCAGCTCCTTGAATTCTTCCTCGGAAAAATCCGGAATGCTCTTGCGGAATACGCCAAGCATTTCTTCATATGTATAGGGATAATCGGCAGGCTGGCGCAGCATGATTTCACGCTGGGCGATCATGCAGCAGCGCAGAGCTTTGGGCAGGTTATCGCGCTTGAGGTTCAGGTCAATCAGGCGCACGGCTTCTTCCAGGTTGCCGTTCATCTTGTGGCGCAGAATGTCGCCGGGCAGGCCGATGTGCAGATAGCGCAGCGTATCGTTGATATTGTACATGGCTTTATCAACCTCGCAATCCAAATTGTTTTTTAATATGATAAATCCCGGTTTCAAAAATGTCAACGAAAAGACAATTTACGCACAGAAACAGGCCGCCTGTTTTCAGACGGCCTGCGAGAAACACAAAGGGAAATCAGTACAGGGAGACGTAGTCAGCGGGAACGGTCACGCCCAGAGCCTCGCAGATGGCGGGATTGTACTGGGGAGTGAAGTTCTCGGCGTAGGCGATGGGCATTTCGGCGATGTTGGCTTCGCCCTTGAGGATCTTGGCGGCCATCTTGCCAGTGGTCACGCCCAGATCGTAGTAGCTGATGGACAGGGTGGCCACGCCGCAGCCGTTGCAGATACCAGCTTCGCCAGCAACAACGGGCACGCCGGCAGGCTGGCAGATGTTGTCCACGATGCCGGTGTTGGCGGCAACGGTGTTATCGGTGGGAACGTAGATCACGTCGCTGTTGTCGCAGGCGTTCTGGGCCACGGCGGCAACGTCGTTGCTGTCGGAGAAGGCATACAGCTCGGCGGCAACGCCCTTGGCCTCGAGCAGGGCCTTCACGGTGTCCACCTGATACTGGCTGTTGGCTTCAGCGGAGCAGTACAGCAGGCCAACCTTCTTGGCTTCGGGGAACAGGGTCATGATCATGTCGGCCTGCTGATCCAGGGGAGCCAGATCGCTGGTGCCGGACACGTTGGTGCCAACCAGACCGGTGAAGTTGTCAATGTCCAGCGCAACGCCGTACTCGGTAACGGAGGTGCCGAGGATCGGAATATCGGCGGTGGCGATGGTGGCAGCCTGCAGAGCGGGAGTGGCGTTGGCCATGATCAGGTCCACGTCAGCAGCCACAAAGGCGTTGGCGATGGTGGCGCAGGTGTTGGAGTCGCCGGCAGCGTTCTGCAGATCGTATTCCACAACGCCTTCGCCCATTTCGGCGTTCAGGGCGTCCATAAAGCCCTGGGTGGCGGCGTCGAGCGCTTCGTGGGTAACCAGCTGGCAAATGCCGACGGTATACTGGGCGTCAGCCATAGCGGCGGTAGCGGTGAGAATCATGAGAACAGAGAGAAGGATGGAAACCAGTTTCTTCATGGGGATGCCTCCTATATATAGTAGATTTCCGGGAACCCCCGGAGGGAAAGCGACAGGGGAGAGGGAATCAGCCAAGCAGCATGCGGTCGTTTGCCAACTGCTGACCGCTGGCCTTTTCAAACAGCTGCAGCAGGTCTTCCACGGTGAGTTTCTTTTTGGCTTCGCCGGAAACGTCAACGGCGATGTTGCCCTCATGCATCATGATGAGACGGTCGCCGTAGGTGATGGCGTCGCGCATGTTGTGGGTGATCATCAGCGTGGTCAGATGGTCACGTTCCACAATTCGCTGGGTGGTAGCAAGCACTTTGGCAGCGGTTTTGGGGTCGAGCGCGGCAGTATGTTCGTCCAGAAGGAGAAGCTTGGGCTTCTTGAGCGTAGCCATCAGCAGGGTCAGCGCCTGACGCTGGCCGCAGGAGAGCAGACCGACCTTGGCGGTTAGACGTTCTTCCAGACCCAGATCGAGGATCTTGAGCAGCTCCTTGTATTCATCACGTTCTGCAGAGGTGATGCCGCTGCGCAGCGTACGGGTTTTTCCACGGCGCTGTGCCAAGGCAAGGTTTTCTTCAATCTGCATGGTGGCTGCGGTACCCATCATGGGATCCTGAAATACGCGGCCAATGAACTGTGCGCGCTTGTGCTCCGGCAGGTTGGTCACGTCCACGCCGCCAATGGAAATGCTGCCTTCATCCACCAGCCAGGTTCCGGCTACCGCATTGAGCAGGGTGGATTTGCCTGCGCCGTTTCCGCCGATGACCGTGGTGAACTGTCCATTCTCCAGCGTGAGGGATACATTGCGCAGCGCCGTTTTTTCGTTGACGGTTCCGGGGTTGAACGTCTTGGAGATGTCGCGGATGTCAAGCATGACGGGCGCCTCCCTTCACGTGGTGATGCTTGTGGAAATACTTGCCCTTCCAGTACGGCACGGACAGGAAGATGGCAACGATCATGGCGGAGATGAGCTTGAGATAGTTGGAGTTGATGCCGCTCAGACTGACGACTGCCTGAATAACGACATAATAGATGATGGAACCGAGGGAAACAGAGAGCAGCTTGAGTGCAAAGTTGCGGAAGATACGGCTGAAAACCACATCACCAATGATAACGGCTGCCAGACCGATGACGATGGCGCCGCGGCCCATGTTGATATCCGCAAAGCTCTGATACTGTGCCAGCAGCGCGCCGGAGAGCGCAACCAAACCGTTGGCAATCATCAGACCCAGCACGATGTTCAAGTTGGTGTTGATGCCCTGAGCACGCGCCATGCTGGGATTGGAACCCGTGGCACGCAGCGAGCAGCCCAGCTCAGTGCCGAAGAACCAGTACAGAATGGCGATCACCGCGATGGTGATGAGACCCACCACAAAGATGGGATGCTGGAAGAAGGGACGATTGCCCTTGCTGACGTCCTGCAGGTAACGCAGGCTGACCAGCAGCTGATACTTGTTGACATTGATGGACTGGTTGGCCTTCATGCCCATGATGGCCAGGTTGACCGACCACAGTCCCAGCTGCGTCAGGATACCGGAGAGAATGGCCGGAATGCCGCAGGCCGTGTGAAGAATGCCGGTGACCAGGCCGGTCAGCATGCCCACGATGATGGCAGCCAGCAGAGAAAGCCACACGTTGTAACCGTTGAGGATGAGCATCACGCCCACAGCGCCGCCGGTGCAGAAGGAGCCGTCAACTGTCAGGTCGGATACTTCCAGAATTCGATAGGTGATGTACAGGCCGATGGCCATCACGCCCCAGATGAGTCCCTGCGAGATCGCTCCGGGCAGTGCGTTCAGAAAGCTGTTCAAGTGGATTTCCTCCTAATAGATGTAATCTGTGAATCATTCAAGGCGAAGGGCGATGTACTCATCCGGCACATCCAGTCCAAGCGCTTCGCAGATGACGGGATTGTAATAGTAGGTAACGCGCTCAGCAAAGGCGATGGGCATGGTGGAAATATCGCTTTCACCGGTGAGAACTTTGGCGGCCATTCGTCCGGTGATGGCGCCCAGATCGTAGTAGCTGATGCCAAGCACCGCTGCACCGGCTATGCGGCAGGTGCCCGTATCGCCGGTGATGACAGGACGCTGGGCGGGCTGGCAGATGTTATCCAGAATGCCTGCATTGGCGGCCACGGTATTGTCCGTAGGCGTGTAGATGACGTCACATTCATCACAGGCGGCCTGCGCGATGATAGCCATGTCATTGGAATCGGCAAAGGGATAGGGGATGGGGGTGAGGCCGAGCTGCGTCAGATGGCCGGATACCACATCCACCTGATACTGGCTGTTGGGTTCGGCCGAACAATAGAGCAGTGCAACCGTCTTTGCTTCCGGGAAGAGATCGGCAATCATCTGCGCCTGCTTGTCCAGCGGGGCCAGATCGCAGGTGCCGGATACGTTGACACCGGTGGTTCTGCTGAAATCATCCATATCCAGTGCAACGCCGTATTCCGTGATGGATGTGCCCAGGATGGGAATGTCTCCGGTGGCGGCTGCTGCTGCCTGAAGGGCGGCAGTGCCGTTGGCAACGATCAGATCCACTTCGTTGGCTACGAAGTCGGTGATGATGGCCGTGCAGGTGTTGGGGTCGCCAATGGCATACTTCACATCAATGCTTACGTTTCCCCGGCCCAGTTCATCCTCCAGAGCGTGAATGAAACCGAGGGTGGATTCATCCAGCGCGCCGTGGGTGACCAGCTGGCACAGCCCGACATGGTATTGCGCTTCTGCCAATGCCGTGCCTGTCAGCAGCAAAGCCGCCGCCAGCAGAATGGAAAGCAGTTTCTTCATAGGCTTACCTCCGATGCTACATGTTTGAAAACAAAAACGCCCTCTTTGACCCACTGAGCCGTGGATCGAAGAGGGCGTCAATCAACGCGGTACCACCTCTGTTCGCCGGAAAAAAAGACCGGCCTTAGCAAGCGACCATCATCGCTCCCCGACTGTAACGGTTCGGATCCGTTCCGGCCTACTGATCAAAAGCGTTCAGCCAGACGGCTCTGAGGCGGAATTCACCGCTCCCTTCCGCTTCCATCACACCAGCCGGAAGCTCTCTTGAGAAAGGGGATGCTGCGGTCACGTTGCCTCGTCAGCGCCTTGTTGTGGTGCATTGTAAACCCGGACGAAAAAGATGTCAAGCGCAAAAACGAACGTCAACGGTAGAAGAAATGGGAAAAGTATCTCCAAACCCTTTGTATTTTAACCCTTTTCTGATGTTGTATTTTCATTGTACTTCATTTTTGCTTCAAAGTTATATGTTTTTCCTGTGTCTTTCTGGAAAAAACTATTGCACTTTATCGCGGTAAAATCGTATAATGAATGAAACATTCTTCAAACCTGTAACAGGAGGGACCAACTCATGATGAAAAAGATCGTTGCTATTCTTCTGGCTATGATGATGCTCCTGCCCGCCATCGCGCTGGGCGAAAACGTGGTGAAAATCGGCGTGTTCGAGCCCGCTTCCGGCGACAGCGGCGCTGGCGGCAAGCAGGAAATGCTGGGCATGCAGTATGCCAACAAGATTTGCCCCACCGTTGAAATCGGCGGCGAAACTTACAATGTTGAACTGGTTTACGCTGATAACGGCTCCTCTGCCGACAAGGCTCCCTCTGCTGCTCAGCAGCTGGTCAGCGAAGGCGTGAGCGTTGTGCTCGGCTCCTACGGCAGCGGCGTGTCCATCGCGGCTTCTCCCATCTTTGCTCAGGCCGGCATCCCCGCCATCGGCGTGACCTGCACCAACCCCCAGGTAACTGCTGGCAACACCCACTACTTCCGCATTTGCTTCCTGGATCCCTTCCAGGGCACCGTTCTGGCCAACTACGCTTTCAAGGAGCTGGGCGCCACCACCGCTTACTGCCTGGCTGAGCTCGGCAACGACTACGACGTGGGTCTGGTGCACTACTTCAAGCAGGCTTTCGAAGCTCTGGGCGGCATGGTCATCTCTGAGACCTTCCCCAGCGGCACCTCTGACTTCACCTCTTACCTGACCAATGCCAGCATGATGGAAGCCGGCGTGTTCTTCTGCCCTGTGTCCATCGCTTACTCCACTCAGATCATCAACCAGGCTGCGGCCATGAACGCTGGCTACGCCATCCTGGGCAGCGATACCCTCGACTCCAACAAGGTTGTTGAAGCCGCTACCGGCACCAACCTGAACATCCTCGTCAGCACCTTCTATCAGGAGGGCGGCAACCCCGAATTCGACGCTGGCTTCAAGGCCTGGATGAACGAAGATGCTGAAGCTCTGACCAACAACGGCGGCAACGATATGATCGCGGCTGTGTCCGTCATGGGTTACGATGCTTACTTCGTGGCTCTGGAAGCTCTGAAGGCTGCCGGTACCACCGATTCCAAGAAGGTCAACGAAGTGCTGTGGAACGTCACCTTTGACGGTGTCTCCGGCGCCATCGCTTTCGACGCTGTGAACGGCGACGCTGTGCGCGACACCGCTTACATCAAGTCTGTTGACACTGCCAACGCTGCGTGGAACTTCGTGGCTGTGCAGAGCGTAGAGTAATTCTTCATACGCTGCAAGAATTGATCAACCTCACATTGTGGCGTGGGCTTATTGCCCACGCCACAATGCGTATATCAGGAGGCATTCCATGTTGTTCAATACCATCCTTCCTTATCTGCTGTCGGGTGTTTCCGTGGGTGGTCAGTATGCGCTGATCGCGATCGGCTATACCATGGTATACGGCATTCTGCGCCTGATCAACTTTGCGCACGGCGACGTGTTCATGGTGGCGGGCATCCTGATGGTGTATATTTCTGCCAGCGGACTGCCGCTGTATGTTTCCATTCCTGTTGTTCTGATCGCTACGGCAGCCATCGGATTCCTCATTGAGCGCGTGGCGTACAAGCCGCTGCGCACCGCCCCCCGTATGTCCGTCATGATTTCTGCCATCGGCGTCAGCTACGCGCTGCAGAACCTGGTGCTTTACATCACCGGCGGTCTGAACCAGTTCTATCCCACCATTCCGTTCATCTCCCAGTCCATCACCATCGGCGGCGCGTCCACCAAGATGGTCACGGTGGTTACGCCCATCCTCACGGTCGTTCTGATGGTTGCGCTGGTGCTGCTCATCAACCATACCAAGATCGGCATGGCCATGCGTGCTGTCAGTAAGGACTTTGAAACCAGTTCTCTGATGGGCATCAAGATTAACAATGTCATTTCCGCCACGTTCGTGATCGGTTCCTTCCTTGCGGGCGTTGGCTCTTTGCTGTATTTCACCAACTATACCACCGTTATTCAGACCTCCGGCGCCATGCCCGGCCTGAAGGCCTTTGTTGCGGCTGTGTTCGGCGGTATTGGCAGCATTCCCGGCGCTGTGGTTGGCGCGTTTATTATCGGTATCTGCGAAAGCATCATCAAGGGCTTGGACATCATCCTGTTCAAGCTGGGCCTTAGCAAGCAGATGATGGGCCTGGCGACGTTCTCCGACGCCTTTACCTTCGCGCTGCTGATCGTCATCCTGATCGTCAAGCCCACCGGTCTGTTCGGTGAGAAGACGACGGATAAGGTGTGAGGTGAGAAGCATGACGATGAATGCGAAGCGAAACATGCAAGTCAAAAAAGTGAATCCGTCGAATCTGATTGCTGCGGCGATTATTGCGGCGGTTTATGTTGTGGTCTTTGTGCTGGAGCAGATTATGCCGCCTACCTCCATGCTCTTCACCGTGCTCAAGAAGGGCGCTGTGTACGCGCTGGTGGCGGTTTCCATGAACCTGCTCAACGGCTTTACCGGCCTGTTTTCTCTTGGTCAGGCGGGCTTTATGCTCATCGGCGCCTACACCTACGGCATTCTGACCATTCCGGTGGCCCAGCGTGCTGCGGTGTATCAGTACTATGACGGCGGTCTGGTGCAGTTCGCCATGCCTGTGATCCCGGCCATGATCCTGGCCGGTTTGGTGGCAGCCGTGTTTGCTCTGCTGATCGGTATGCCGGTGCTCCGCCTCAAGAGCGACTATCTGGCCATCGCCACCCTCGGTTTTGCTGAGATTATCCGTTCCATCTTCCAGTGGGACAAACTGGGCAAGCTGACCAACGGCTCCAACATGCTCCGCCTGTTCCCCAGCTTCAACGACTTTAACATCAAGAATGCCAATGGGGAAGTGGTGGTCTATCTGTCCACACTCGTCCCGTTCATCATTACCGGCGTGTGCGTCGCGCTGGTGGTGATGCTGCTGCACTCCAGCTACGGCCGCGCGTTCATGGCCATCCGAGATGATGAGATCTCCGCCGAAGCCATGGGCATCAACCTGGCCAAGCACAAGCAGCAGGCGTTCTGCATCAGCTCGTTCTTTGCGGGCGTGGGCGGCGCGATGCTGGCCATGTACTCCAACTCCGTGCAGGCCAAGAGCTTCACTTCTGCCATGACCTATGAGATTCTGCTGATCGTGGTCATCGGCGGCATCGGCTCCGTCACCGGCAGTTGCCTCAGCTCCTTCCTGTTTGTGGCGTGCTCCGAGTGGTGGCTGCGCTTCCTGGATCAGAAGCAGATGATTGGCAGCTGGGAAGTGCCCCTGCTGCGCAACGGCTTCCGTCTGGTTGTGTTCTCTGTCATCATCATGGTTGTGGTGCTGTTCTTCCGCCAGGGCATCATGGGTACCAAGGAATTGCCTGATTTGTTCAGGAAAAAGAAAAAAGCCTCTGAGGCCGGAAAGGAGGGCGCGGCGAAATGAAGAAAGTCGAACGAGTGCTCGAACTTGAAAACGTAACCATGCAGTTTGGCGGCGTGGTGGCTGTGGACAGCTTCAGCATGCATGTGGATGCAGGCGAGATCGTCGCGTTGATCGGCCCCAACGGCGCCGGCAAAACTACGGCTTTCAACGTCATCACCGGCGTGTATCAGCCCACCAACGGCAACGTGAAAATGCGCGGCAAGATCATTGCGCAGGGCCATCCCACCGGCAAGATGAAGAAGCTTTACGCCGGCACGCATATCGGCGAGTACGGCAAGCTGATTTCCAACACGCCCGATAAGATTACCGAGATGGGCGTTGCCCGTACCTTCCAGAATATCCGCCTGTTCAAGAACATGACGGTGCTGGAAAACGTGCTGGTCGCGCATCACATGCGCCTCAAGACCGGCCTGCTGGGTTCCATTCTCCATCTGAACATGCATGAGGAGCGCCGCATCCGTCAGGAATCGCTGGATCTGCTGGAAATGCTGGGCCTGGGCAACGTGGCCAACGAGAAGGCGTCCTCTCTGCCTTACGGCAAGCAGCGTTATCTGGAAATTGCCCGCGCGCTGGCCACAGGTCCGCGCCTGCTGCTGCTGGATGAACCGGCTGCCGGCATGAACCCGCAGGAGACGGATGAGCTGAGCGATTTCATCCGCGATATCAAGGAAAAGTTCAACCTGACTGTTTTCCTGATTGAGCATCACATGAATCTGGTCATGGATATTTCCGACCGAATCTACGTGCTTGACTTCGGCAAGATGATTGCGGAAGGCACACCTCAGGAGATTCAGGATAATCCCGCCGTAATCGCGGCGTATCTGGGAGGCGATGACGAATGAGCGCACTGCTTGAAGTGAAAGATCTGGTCGTCAGCTACGGCGGCATCGAAGCGCTGAAGGGCATCTCCTTCAAGGTCAACGAAGGCGAAATCGCCACGCTGATCGGCGCGAACGGCGCTGGTAAATCCACCACGCTGCGCGCTATCACCTCGCTGGTTCCCGTCAAGGGCGGTTCGATCCTCTACGATGGTCAGGACATCACCCATCTGGATACGCAGAAGATTGTGGAAAAGGGCATTGCGCTGGTGCCGGAAGGCCGCCGCGTGTTCGCCAACCTGACAGTGCTGGAAAACCTGAAGATCGGCGCTTATCTGCGCAAGGACAAGGGCGAGATCGAAAAGGATATCAAGTACATCTACAGCCTCTTCCCGCGTCTGGAGGAGCGCAGCTGGCAGCTGGCCGGTACGCTCTCCGGCGGTGAGCAGCAGATGCTGGCCGTCGGCCGCGCCATGATGACACGTCCGCGCATGATCATGATGGACGAACCTTCTCTGGGCCTTGCGCCTCTGGTTGTGAAGGACATCTTCTCCATCATCAAGCGCCTGCGTGAAGAAGGCATCACCATCCTGCTCATCGAACAGAATGCAAACGCTGCCCTTGGCGCTGCCGATTATGGCTACGTCATGGAAACCGGACGCATCTCTCTCAGCGGTACCGGTCAGGAGCTTCTCACCAACAAGAGCGTGCAGGAAGCCTACCTGGGCAAGCAGCAGAAGAAGTAAGGGACGCAAGGGGCGCTGCCACTTGACCCCGCTTAAGGGCTTTGCCCTTAAGAATCCCGTGTATTGAGCGCTGTGCGCTCAAGGATGGGAAAACAACAACAGCCTCCCGAGCAGTTTGAGCTCGGGAGGCTGTTGTTGTTTGCATTTTTACTTGTGGAAGAAGCTGAAGACGCTGTCAATGACGTGCTGGGCTTCCTCTTCACTCAGACCGTAGTACATGGGCAGGCGAAGCAGGCGTTCACTCTGGCTGGTGGTGTAGCGGTCCTCGCCATGGAAACGGCCAAACTTCAGGCCGGCTTCGGCGGAATGCAGGGGAATGTAGTGGAAAACAGCGCTGACGCCATTCTGCTTGAGGTGGCTGATCAGGACGGTGCGCTCCTCCAGCGAGTTGAGCAGGATGTAGTACATGTGCGCGTTGTGGGTGCAGTGGGCGGGAATGGTCATGCGCTTGAGATGACCTTCGCTTTCCAGCGCTGCAAACGCCTCGTGGTACTGGTTCCAGCGCTCCATACGGCGGCCGTTGATATGCTCGTGCTCTTCCAGCTGAGCCAGCAGGTAGGCGGCGTTGAGCTCGCTGGGCAGGAAGGAGGAGCCGATATCCACCCAGGTATACTTGTCCACCTGACCACGATAGAAGCGGCTGCGGTCGGTGCCCTTTTCGCGGATGATCTCGGCGCGCTCGATCAGCGCAGGATCGTTCAGCAGCACGGCGCCGCCTTCGCCCATGGACAGGTTCTTGGTCTCGTGGAAGCTGAAGCAGCCCACGTCGCTCATGGAACCGGCGGGACGGCCCTTGTAGAAGGAACCGACGGCCTGTGCCGCGTCTTCCATCATCATCAGGCCATGTTCGTCGCAGATCTTCTGCAATTCGTCCATGTCACAGCACACGCCGGCATAATGGACGGGCACGATGGCCTTGGTCTTGGGGGTGATGGCAGCACGCACGCACTCCACATCCATGTTCATGGTGTCAGGCTCCACATCCACAAACACAATCTCCGCACCGCGCAGAGCGATGGCATTGGCCGTGCTGGAGAAGGTGAAGGAGGGCATGATCACCTCGTCGCCGGGCTGCAAATTCATCAAAAGAGCGCCCAGTTCAAGCGCGCTGGTGCCGGAAGTGGTGAGCAGCGCCTTGCGAACGCCGGTCATGGCTTCCAGCTCGGCATGGCAGCGCTTGGTGAAGGCGCCGTCGCCGCAGATTTTGGCGTTTTCGATGGCCTCAAGCACGTATTCAGAGCACTTCGGGACGCGCGGCGGAATATTGAAAGGAATCAAAGGGAGTCGCCTCCTCGTAATCATTGGTATACGCAACCATTATACCACAGACAGAACGGATTGTCATTGCTGTTTTGCGGCAAGTCCTTCCAGATACAATGTAACAATGTCCAGATTGCTGGTCTGATACAGCATCCGGCTGCCCACCACATCTTCCACCTCGCCGATGACGGGATGGCCGTGGTGATAGAGCATGTCTACGCCAGCCATGTGCAGCGGCGCTCCGGCCTCGTCAAAGCGACGGATAACGGCTTCGGCGAGGCTGCGTTCTTCATCCGTCAGCTCGTGCAGCGCCACATGACCGCCCTTTTTGAAATTGCTCACCACGCCGCTTTGGGCGGTGCGCATCACGCCTGCCAGGATTTTTCCGTGCAGTACATACACGCGCAGGTCGCATCCGGCATCGCTTACAACAGTCTGCTGCAGCATGGGTTCCGGCTGAATGCGCTGCACCGTTTCGTACCATTCGGCTTCGCTGCTTACCAGCGTCACGCGGTCGCCGCCATGGCTGCAGGCGGGTTTGATGAGAACGGGGTAGGTTTGCGGAGGCTGCGGAAGAACGGGTGAGAAGAACACAGAAGGCGGCATGGGCAGCCCCTGCAGGAACTGATGGGTGATGCGTTTGTCGTTGCAGATGCGGCAGACGCGGGCATTGTTGTACACCACAACGCCCATGCGCTCGAAATGTTCGCTGATCCACGCATAGCGCTGACGGGACAGAACGGCGTCGGGCTGGCTGCGTTTGCCATCCTTCAGGCAGAAGGGCTGGCCTTGCCCATCCATGGAAAGATGCAGCTGGCTGAGCAGCACCGGTTCCACGCTCACGCCGAAACGCTTTCCGCTCTCCTGCATCATCCGGGCAAAGCCCTGGTTGATGGCGAAATCGCAGTCTTCATACAAAAGCCAGTAGGTTTTCATGCTTCAACCAGCTTTCCGGCGATATAGCGCATGATTTCATCCGCCATGTTCACGCCTGTGCATTCAAGGGTGGTTTTGAAGTGAGCGTTGGAGTTGACCTCGCAGATGATGGGGCCGTCGTTTCCAAACATCACGTCCACGCCGGCAAAGTCCAGCTCCAGCGCCTTTACAGCCGCGAGCGCCGCGGCTTCCTGCTCGGGTGTGGCCTGCCACTTTTCCATGGCGCCGCCTCGGGTGAGATTGCTGCGGAAGTCACCGTCCGTGCTCATGCGCAGCATGCTGGCGGCCACGCGGCCGCCAACCACATTGACGCGCACATCCCGGCCGTAGCTTTCGGCAATCAGCTTCTGGAAGAGCAGGGGAGTACCGGCCATGGCGGTCACTTTTTCACGCAGCTCCTCCATGGTGTGCACCAGATACACCTGCTGGCCGAAGGAACCGAAGCACTCTTTTACCACCATGGGAAAGCCCAGCTGATCGGCGGCCTGCTCGAGGAAGGTGAGGTCTGTATATCCGATGCCCGGGAATGTTTTGGGCGCAAGGATGGTGGGCGCCGTGGGAATGCCGGCCTCCTTCAGCTTGAGGTAGGTCAGCGCCTTGTCGTCGCACCACAGGATGCTCTGCGCGCTGTTGAACACGCGCATGCCGCGGGCTTCCAGCTGCATGGCCAATTGCACGTCCTTATCCCAGAAAAGGACAAAGTCATATGCGGAAGCATCAAAATCCGGCGTATTCACCACACAGCACAATTCGGCATTGGTGGCTACGTCCAGCGCCATGCCCACACCGGCGGCAGACGCCAGCAACGTGTGGTACAGATCATCAAACTTGGTTGTGCGCAGAAAGGCGTTGACAACCATCAGGCCCTTGAGCATACGGCGCATCTCCCTTGCATCAGCGTTTCAGCCAAAGAATAGCATGGCGCTTTGCGCTTGTCAATCTGCTTTGAGGTTGCTATAATATTCTGAGCGCGGTTTTTTTGCGCGCTTTGATTTATATAGGAGGCATTTGAAATGCAAAGGGAAAATGATTTAGGTACAAAACCGGTTGGAAAACTGCTGTGGCAGCTGGCCCTCCCGGCCATCGTGGCGCAGCTGGTGAACATGCTGTACAATATGGTTGACCGCATGTACATTGGCCATATTCCGGACGTGGGCGCCGCGGCTCTGACCGGCCTTGGCGTGACCATGCCGGTCATTCTGCTGGTGAGCGCATTTGCAGCGCTGGTCAGCATGGGCGGCGCGCCGCGTGCGGCCATCATGATGGGCCGAAACAAGAAGGACGAGGCGGAGCGCATTCTGGGCAACTGTGCCGCTGCGCTGGTTGTGATGGCGGTGGTGCTGACGGTTGCCATTCTGCTGTTTGGCCGCAAGGCCCTGATGCTGTTTGGCGCCAGCAGTGAAACCATTGGTTACGCATGGGATTATCTGTCGATCTATGCGATTGGTACGGTTGCGGTACAGCTGACGCTGGGCTTGAACGCTTTCATCACCACGCAGGGATTTTCGCGCGTAAGCATGATGACCGTCATGATCGGCGCCATTTGCAACATCGTGCTGGATCCTGTTTTCATCTTTGGGTTCGGCATGGGTGTGCGCGGCGCTGCGCTGGCCACCATTCTGTCGCAGAGCGTATCTGCCGTATGGGTGCTGCGCTTCCTGACGGGCAAGAAGACGATGCTTCGCATTCGTCCGGCCTATCTGCGTATAGAGCCCAAGGTGTATCTGCCCTGCATGGCGCTGGGCCTGGCGCCGTTTGTGATGCAGTTTACCGAGAGCATCCTTTCCGTCAGCTTCAATTCCAGCCTGCTCAAATACGGCGGCGATCTGGCTGTTGGCTCCATGACCATTCTCAACAGCGTGATGCAGTTTTCCCTGCTGCCCCTGCAGGGACTGACGCAGGGCGGTCAGCCCATCATCAGTTTCAATTATGGCGCTGGCAACAAGCAGCGCGTGCTGAGCATTTACAAGCTGCTGCTGGTGATCTGCCTGAGCTATTCCATGCTCATCTGGGCGGCAGCGATGATTGCGCCGCAGATGTTTGCCAAGCTGTTTACCTCCGATGCGGCGCTGATTGAGGCGGTCCGTCATAACCTGCGCATCTATATGGGTGCAACCGGCCTGTTCGGTTTGCAGATTGCCTGCCAGCAGACCTTTGTTTCCATGGGAGACGCCAAGACGTCGCTGTTCCTGGCGCTTCTGCGCAAGGTGTTTTTGCTGATTCCGCTCATCTTTATCCTGCCTGTGTTCCTGCAAAACAAGGTGGATGCTGTGCTCCTGGCCGAGCCGATTTCGGACTTTATTGCCGTGAGCGTGACCACCACGCTGTCCGTGCGCGCTATGCGCAGGTATATGCGGGCGGAATTGCGTGCCTGATGATCTTACATTTTGTGGTTTCATTTCCGGCGCTGCAGGGTATGATATGAACGAACAAGCATACGATCTTTAAGGAGGTTATCATATATGGCAAACAAGGTGAACACCCAGAACTTTCAGGAACTGGTACTGAACAGCGCAAAGCCCGTGCTTGTGGATTTCTATGCTGACTGGTGCGGCCCGTGCAAAATGCTGACCCCTGTGATTGAGCAGATCGCCGCCGAAAGCGACGCCTATGAAGTGTACAAGCTCAACGTGGATGAAGCGCCTGAAATCGCCGCCAAGTACGGCGTGATGAGCATTCCCACCCTGATCGTCTTCAAGGACGGCAAGGAAAGCGGCAAGACCATCGGCGTGCAGAGCAAGCAGACCATTCTCAACCTGCTGGCATAAGAGCAAAGACATCAAAATACTGCGATACGGTTCACCTCGTATCGCAGTTTTTGCATGTTTTTTTATTCGTCGCCCTTCTTCATTTCGTTCATGCACTTTTCGCAGACCATCTTGCCCTTGAAAAGCTTCACATTGCGGGCGTCATTGCAGAAGATGCAGCCGGGCTGATACTTCTTGAGAATGATTTCATCTCCTTCGGTGAAGATTTCCAGCGTATCCTTGATAGCAATACCCATCGTTTTTCTAAGCTCGATCGGGATGACAATGCGTCCCAGATTATCCAGCTTACGCACCACGCCTGTAGATTTCATGTGTATTCCTCCGATGTACATAAGAGATAATTTGCCTATCTGCGCATACAGCCATACGTAGATAACATAAAAATACATCTGGATGAAGAATATGTCAATGTAAGAGATGGCAAGTATTCAGACCAGCATACATACTTTTGGGTGTAACGTGTAAAAAGTTTTTAACATTGTACATCTGTTAAGATGTAAAAAGAGAGGAGAATGGAGAATTATACATTCAATGTGGTTTATAATGACGGCTGGATCAATCCTGTATGCGGTATTTGCTGGAAAGGTAACAGGCATGATGGAAGCAGCCCTGAAGGGATGCGAAAATGCCATTTCACTCACGCTGCAGCTGGGGGCAGGATATCTGCTTTTTTGTGGCCTGATGGAGATTGTAAAAGAAGCCGGAATATCCGGCTGGATGGAAAGGCGTTTGCGTCCGCTGCTGCGTTGGCTCATGCCATCTGTCAGAAGCGAAGAGACACGCGAGGCCATTGCGCTCAATCTGTCCATGAATGCGCTGGGGCTTGGCAATGCGGCAACGCCGCAGGGGATCAGGGCAGTTCGCCTGATCAGCGAGGAAGAGAAACATGCGCCTGCGGTGCGCCATGATCTGTATATGCTGCTCATTCTCAACGCCACCGGCCTGCAGCTGCTGCCCACCACGGTTTTGACCCTGCGGATAGCAGCAGGCTCCGCCAACGCACAGGCAGTAGTGGCGCCCGTGCTGCTTTGCACGGCTGTATCAACGCTGGTCGGCGTGCTTCCGGCGCTGTGGATCAGAAGGAGGTAGGCTGCTTGAATGGCTGGATCTTTCCTGCGCTGATACTTGCGCTGCTTACAGCAGCTGTCTGGAAAAGGCTTGCGGTGTATGATTTGTTCGTTGCCGGCGCCAAAGAAGGAATGCGCACAGCCGTGCAGGTGCTGCCCAATCTGGCGGCTATGCTGTGCGCCATCTCCATGATGCGCGCCGCCGGCCTGCTGGATGCGCTGTGCGCCGCGTGCGCACCGGCGCTTCTGTGGCTGGGGCTTCCGCCGGAAATCGCCCCGCTTGTCCTGATCCGCCCTGTAAGCGGCTCGGGTGCTCTGGCGATGCTGGAAGAGCTGCTGGAGCGTTACGGCCCGGACAGCCGCATCGGGCTGATTGCCAGCACGGTGATGGGTTCCAGCGAAACCATCTTCTATACGGTGTGCATCTACCTGAGTGCATCTGCGCGCAAGAACAGCGGCTACGCCATTCCGTGTTCTCTTTTGGGAATGGCTGTAAGCACATGGCTGGCGGGAATGCTGTTTTGAGCGTTGACAAGCAGGAAAAATCGGGTATAATCGAAGATGCATATGTTTGACAATGAACGGGAGAGTACCCTTGACCGTCTGCCCAAGAGAGCTGCTGTCTGGTGAGAAGCAGCGCAGGGGATAGGGGAACATGGCCCGGGAGTCTTTCCGTCCGATAGGTAGGGCGGAGCGGGAGGTCCCGATACAGACCTGCGATCTTTCAGGATCGAAAGCGATAAACCAAGGGTGGTACCGCGGGCTCGGCTCGCCCCTTTTCTCAATGGGGCTGGGCTTTTTCTTTTTGATTGAAAGGGAGGATGACACCAATGGAGAAACAGAAGTATTACATTACCACACCCATTTACTATCCCTCCGGCAATATGCACATCGGCCACACCTACACCACCGTGGCTGCGGACGCCATGACCCGCTTCAAGAAGCTGACGGGCTATGACGCCTACTTCCTGACCGGCACTGACGAGCATGGCCAGAAGATCGAGCGCAAGGCTGCCGAGAAGGGCGTGTCTCCCAAGGATTACGTGGACGAGATCGTCGCCAACACCAAGGAGCTGTGGAAGCTGATGAACATCGAATACGATGACTTCATCCGCACCACCGACGAGCGCCATGAGAAGATCGTGCAGAAGATCTTCAAGCAGCTCTACGATCAGGGCGATATCTACAAGGCCGAGTACGAAGGCCAGTACTGCACCCCCTGCGAAGCGTTCTGGACCCCCAGCCAGCTGGTGGAAAAGGACGGCGTGAAGGTGTGCCCGGACTGCGGCCGTCCTACTGAGCTGGTGACGGAGGAGAGCTATTTCTTCCGCATGAGCAAGTATCAGGACTGGCTGATCGACTACATCCAGACCCATCCGGATTTCATCCAGCCCGCCAGCCGCGCCAATGAGATGATCAACAACTTCCTCAAGCCCGGCCTGCAGGATCTGTGCGTGAGCCGCACCAGCTTCACCTGGGGCGTGCCGGTGGACTTTGATCCCAAGCACGTGGTCTATGTGTGGATCGACGCGCTGTCCAACTACATCACCGCGCTGGGCTACGGCACCGATCACGACGAGCTGATGCAGAAGTACTGGCCCGCCAATGTCCACCTGGTTGGCAAGGAGATTGTGCGTTTCCACACCATCTACTGGCCCATCATGCTGCACGCGCTGGGTCTGCCCCTGCCCAAGCAGGTGTTCGCCCACGGCTGGCTGCTGTTTGGCAATGACAAGATGTCCAAGTCCAAGGGCAATGTGCAGTATGCTCAGCCCATCGTGGCCCGCTATGGCTGCGACGCGCTGCGCTACTATCTGCTGCGTGAGATGCCCTTCGGCGCGGATGGCAACTACACCAACGAAGCCTTCCTCACCCGCATGAATGCCGATCTGGCCAACGACCTGGGCAACCTGGTTTCCCGTACCGTGGCCATGATTGAAAAGTACTTCGGCGGTGAGCTGCCCGCCTGGACTGATGCCGTGGAAGAAGAGTTCGACGCTCCTCTGCATGAGCATGTCAAGGCCCTTCCCGCTCTGGTCGAGGCCCAGATGGACAAGCTGCAGTACAGCCAGGCGCTGGCTGAGATCTGGAAGGTCATCGGCGAGTGCAACAAGTACATCGACCTCACCCAGCCCTGGGTGCTCGGCAAGGACGAGAGCAAGAAGGATCGTCTGGCCAATGTCATGCTGACGCTGGCCGAGTGCGTGCGCTTTGTGGCCGTGCTCATCTATCCCTTCATGCCCACCACCCCCGAGCGCATTTATGCTCAGCTGGGCGTTGCGGATGAATCCCTCAAGACCTGGGAATCCCTCAGCGAGTTTGGCAAGCTGCCCGCCGGCACCAAGGTGCAGAAGGGCGAAGCCCTGTTCCCGCGCATCGATATCAAGAAGGAGCTGGAGGCTCTGAATCCTGCTGAGGAGAAGAAGCCCGAAGCCAAGAAGGAAAAGCAGGAGAAGAAGGAAAAGAAGCAGGAGACCAAGAAGGACGAGCCCCTGCCCGAAGGCATCATCTCCATCGATATGTTCGACAAGATCCAGCTGCGCGTGGCCCGCATCCTGACTGCTGAAACTGTCAAGGGCAGCGACAAGCTGCTCCACTTCACCGTGAAGCTGGGCGAAGGCGAGCCCGAGCGCTCCGTGGTGTCCGGCATTGCCAAGTTCTACACCCCCGAAGAAATGGTTGGCAAGCAGGTCATCCTGGTCAGCAACCTCAAGCCTGCCAAGCTGCGCGGGATCCCCAGCGAAGGCATGATCCTGTGTGCCTCCGACGCGGAGGACAAGGTGCTCAAGCTGTGCACCGTGGAGCCCGGCATGGAGGATGGAGCGTACATTCGATGAATCTGTTTGACTCGCACTGCCATCTGGAAGACGAGCGCTTCGCAGAGGACCGTGCAGAAGTAATGGCCCGTATGGAGGATGCAGGGGTGCGCCGCTGCATCCTCGCGGGCAGTGATATGGATTCCAGCAGCCGCATCGTGGAAATGACGCGGCTGCATCCTCATGTCTACGGTGTGGTGGGCGTGCATCCGCACGAGGCGAAAACGTGGACGGACGAGTGCGAAGCGCGAATCACTCAGTGGGTGAAGGAAGAGCGCATCGTGGGTGTGGGGGAGTTTGGGTTGGATTACTACTACGACCTCTCCCCGCGCGAAACGCAGCGCGAAGTGTTCGTCAAGCAGCTGCTGCTTGCCAGAAAGCTGGATATGCCTGCCGTGTTCCACATCCGCGATGCACATGGCGATATCCTGTCGCTGATGAAGGCGCACCGGAACGAGCTGCCTGCGGGCGTGATCCACTGCTGCTCCGCCAGCGTGGAAACGGCGCGCGAGTATCTGGACATGGGTTTCTACATCTCCTTCGCAGGCCCTGTCACCTTCAAAAATGCCAACAAGCTGCTGGATGTGGCGCAGTTTGTGCCGGATGACCGCATCATGGTGGAAACGGACAGCCCGTATATGGCGCCTGTACCCATGCGCGGCAAGCGCAATGAACCCACCTATGTGAAGTACGTGGCGGAAAAGATCGCTGAGCTTCGCGGTATTCCGGCGGAAGAGATGGCGCAGCTTGCGACCGCCAACACCTGCCGCCTGTTCCGCATTCCGCAGGAGGTGTAGAGCATGCACATCCGCAATGCTGTGCTGAATGACCTGCCGGTACTGATGGAACTGTTTGCAGGCGCACGCCGCTTCATGGCCGACAAGGGCAATCCGAAGCAGTGGTGGGGCGGCTATCCCACGGAGGAAATGCTGCGCGCGGATATCACCGCCGGTCAGCTGTATGTCTGCGAGGAAGAAGTCCACATCTATGCCGCCTTCGTGCTGATCATCGGCGATGATCCCACCTATCAGGTGATTGAAGGCGCGTGGAAGAACGACCTGCCCTACGGCACGCTGCACCGCATTGCCTCCACCGGTGAAAAGCGGGGGATGGTGGACGAGATCGTCCGCTGGGCCTTTGCAAAGTGCGGCAATCTGCGCGGCGACACTCATGAGTTGAACTTGCCCATGCAGCATGCGTTTGAGCGCAACGGCTTCGAACGCTGCGGCACCATCTGGGTGGAGAACGGCACGCCGCGCATGGCTTACCACAAAACCAAGTAAGAAAGAGAGAATCTGTCTATGCTGCCCAAACTGATCGTTGTCGAAGGAACCACGGCTTCCGGCAAGAGTGACTTTGGTGTGGAACTGGCTCTGCGTTACGGCGGCGAGATCATCTCTGCGGATTCCCGACAGGTATTCCGCGGGCTGGATCTGGGCAGCGGCAAGATCACTCCTGAGGAAACCAAGGGCGTACCGCATCATCTGATTGACGTGTGTGATGCAGGCAGCTTTTTCTCCATGGCTGATTTTCAGAAGCTGGCCTACAAAGCCATCGATGATGTGATTGCGCGCGGCAAGCTGCCCTTTCTGGTGGGCGGAACCGGTCTGTACGTGGCGTCTGTAGCGGACGGCTATGTGATGAGCGACCGCATGCCCGATCTTGCCTACCGTGCGGAGCTGGAAAAGCTGTCCACGGAAGAGTTGTATGCCAAGCTGCGCTCTCTTGTGCCGGACACGGATGTAGATCCCCGCAACCGCAACCGCGTGATGCGCATTCTGGAAAAGATTCATGACGGCGACGATGTGACGCCTGCCAAGCAGGCGCGCTACGAAACGCTGCGCCTTGGCGTGACGTGGGACCGTGCCGTCGTGCGTCAGCGCATTGATGAGCGCCTTGACCGCCGCATCGAGATGGGCATGATCGAGGAAGTGAAGGGCCTTCTGGACGCAGGTGTGAGCGAGGAGTACATGATCAAGCTGGGTCTGGAATACAAGTTCGTCACCCAGTATCTCCGCGGAGATTATACGCTGGAGGAAATGAAGGGCCTGCTGGCCACTGCTATCAAGCAGTTTGCCAAGCGTCAGATGATCTGGTTCCGCCGCGATGCGTCGATCCAGTGGCTGGATATGACCAATGATCCCCTGAAGCAGGCGTGCGAGAAAATCGACGCGTTTTTACAATTGTAAATCTCTGCAGCACCGGCTTTACGTCCGGCTGCTGCTTTTTTGTCCAGAAAAGACAAGCTGTGGAACGCTTTTCAATGCTAAAAAGAATTTCAAAAATTTTTTGGTACAAATTTGTCAATCAGGCAGGAAAACAGGAAGGGAAAGACGAAACATATGAATGGGGTTTAAGTTGGACTTTTGTTCGGTTGCACCCCAACCACTGACCTTATACGCATGGAAGGGAGAACGGAAATGCACAACTCACAAGACCTGCAGAAGGTGCTGGAACTGCGCAAGGCCATCCTGGCCGGCAGCGAAGAGCGCCTCAAGGAACAGCGTGACGCCGGCAAGCTGACTGCGCGCGAGCGCGTGGAAAAGCTGGCGGATGCGGGCAGCTTCGTGGAGCTGTTCGCGCTGGTTAGCCAGAACGAGGAAGGCGCGGGTGTGATCACCGGTTATGCCACCATCGACCAGCGCCCGGTTTACATCTTTGCTCAGGATTTCACCGTGCGCGGCGGCGCCATGGGCAAGGCTCAGGCTGCCAAGATTGTCAAGCTCCTGGACATGGCTCTCAAGACGGGTGCTCCCGTCATCGCGCTGATGGACTCCGCCGGCGTGCGCATTGATGAAGGCGCCGCTGCGATGAGCGCTTACAGCGAGATCTACAACAAGCTGGCCCGCATGAGCGGCGTGTGCCCCATCATCTCTGTGGTGCTGGGCCCCTGCATCGGCGGCGCTGCGCTGATTACCCAGCTGGCGGACGTGTCCATCGTGGCCGAGAAGATCGGTCAGCTGATGGTGTTCGGTCCCCAGGTCATGGCCGCCATGAATGGCAAGGCCGTGAAAGCTGACGAGTTTGGCGGCGCCAAGGTTGTCAGCGAGATGGGCGCCTGCGCTCTGACCGCTGAAAACGAGGATGAAGCCATTGCCAAGGCCAAGGCCGTGCTGGCTCTGCTGCCCTCCAGCAATCTGGAAGACAGCGAGATCATCGACACCGATGACATGAACCGCATGCTGCCCGCCATCGATCCCGCTGAGGCGGAAGAGCTGGTGAAGGCTCTGGTCGACGCTGGTTCCGCCATCGAGCTGTATGCCGATTACGGCAAGAACGTCAAGACTGTGCTGGCCCGCATTGGCGGACGCAGCGTGGCCGTGGTGGCCGCCACCGGCAAGCTCTGCGCTGCCTGCCTGCAGAAGGCTGCCCGCTTTGTGCGCATGGCTGACTGCTTCAACCTGCCCGTTGTAAGCCTGCTCAACACCTGCGGCGTTCATGTGGAAAGCGTTCAGGCTCAGGGCTGGCTGTTCAAGGCTCAGGCCCAGCTGCTCTACGCCTACGCCGAGGCAACCGTGCCGAAGCTGGCTGTCGTTACTGGCGACGCCATCGGTCAGGCCTATGTCGCCATGGGCGGCAAGGGCAATGCCGACGTCACCTACGCCTGGCCCACTGCCGTCATCTCCGCCCTCACTCCCGAGGCTGCCGTCGCCGTGCTGTACAGCAAGGAAGTCAAGGCCGATACCGACCTGACCGTCGCTGCTGCCCGTGAAAAGTACGCCGACAAGTACATCGAGGAAGTGGCCGGCGCTGTGAATGCTGCCAAGGCCGGCATGGTTGATGACATCATCGATCCCGCCACTACCCGTCAGATGCTCATCTCCGCCATGGAGATGCTGGCTTCCAAGCGCGATTCCAATCCGCCCAAGAAGCATGGCAATCTGCCGATGTAACTGACGAAAGGAAGTAGCACTCATGGAAGAAATGATTATGGAAACCGTTGCTCCCGTGGCGACCGCTGCTCCGAGCATCGCTGAAAAAGCGGTGACCGGTCTGGGTGTTGCTGTGCTGGGTATGCTGACTGTGTTCGCTGGCCTGGTGATCCTGATTGCGTTCATCTCGCTGCTGAGCAAGTTTACTGGCAAGGACAACAAAAAAAAAAATAACACTCCCTCCGGCGAAGTAAAGAAGGTGGAAGAAGCGCCTGCCGCGCCTGCTGCTGCTCCTGTGGAGGGCATTCCTGCCGAAGTGATCGCCGCCATCACCGCCGCTTTGAGCGTAGTGATGGGCGAGGGCAAGTTTGTGGTGCGCCATGTCAAGCGTATCAGCAATGCGCCCGCATGGAACCGCGCAGGTCGCGAGGAACAGGTCTACAGCCGCTTCTGAGCCTTTGAGTGAAATGATTATTTAGGAGGATATTCTCATGCGTTATTTCAACATCACCGTTAATGGCGTTGCTTATTCCGTGGCCGTTGAAGAAACGAACGGCGCCGTGGCTCCCGTGGCCGCTCCTGTTGTGGCTGCTCCCGTGGCCGCTCCCGCTCCTGTGGCTGCTGCTCCTGCCGCTGCTCCCGCTCCTGCTGCTGCTCCCGCTGCCGCTGCTCCTGTTGCCGGCGGTGAAAAGGTGACTGCTCCCATGCCTGGCACTGTGCTGGATGTGAAGGTTGCCCAGGGCGCTTCCGTGAAGTCTGGCGACGTCCTGCTGATTCTGGAAGCCATGAAGATGGAAAACGAGATCATGGCCCCCTGCGACGGCACTGTGAAGCAGATTGTGGCTGCCAAGGGCGCTTCCGTCAACAGCGGCGACACCCTCATCGTGATCGGCTAAGATACGCCGGCTACCCATACTGCAAGAAAGCGAGCTGTTAAGCATGTTTAATATCGGCGAAAGCTTGTTGAAGCTTTGCACGGATTCCGGCCTCTACGGCCTCATCCACGATCCCAAGGCGCTGATCATGATCGCGGTTGCCTGCGTGCTGCTGTATCTGGCCATCGTCAAGAAGTACGAGCCCCTGCTGCTCATGCCCATCGCGTTTGGCATGCTGCTGACCAACCTGCCCTTTGCCGGCATGTACCACGAAGAGCTCTTCGCGGGCGGCCATGTGCACTGGGATCTGATGGGCGGTCATGGCGAGGTAAGCCCCGGCCTGCTGGACTACCTGTATCTGGGCGTCAAGCTGGGCATCTATCCCTGCCTCATCTTCATCGGCGTCGGCGCTATGACGGACTTTGGTCCCCTGATCGCCAATCCCAAGAGCCTGCTGCTGGGCGCTGCTGCTCAGCTGGGCATCTTCATGACCTTCTTCGTCTGCTACACCTTCTTTGGCTTCACCGTCCAGGAAGCTGCCTCCACCGGCATCATCGGCGGCGCTGACGGCCCCACTGCCATCTACCTGACCGGTAAGCTGGCTCCCCACCTGCTTGGACCGATCGCCGTGGCTGCCTACAGCTACATGGCGCTCGTGCCCGTCATCCAGCCCCCCATCATGCGCGCGCTGACCACCAAGGCTGAGCGTGAAATCGTGATGGAGCAGCTGCGTCCTGTTTCCAAGAAGGAAAAGATCATCTTCCCCATCGCCGTTACCATCATTGTCAGCCTCCTGCTGCCCTCTGCCGCTCCTCTGGTTGGCTGCCTGATGCTTGGCAACCTGTTCAAGGAATCCGGCGTGGCGGATCGTCTGTGCAAGACGGTTCAGAACGAGCTGATGAATATCGTCACCATCTTCCTGGGCGTCACCGTTGGCGCTACCGCTACGGCTGATACCTTCCTGCAGCCCAAGACCCTGATGATCGTGTGCGTTGGCGTGGTCGCCTTCGGCTGCGGCACTGCCGGCGGCCTGCTGCTTGCCAAACTGATGAACAAGCTGACCGGCGGCAAGATCAACCCCCTCATCGGTTCTGCCGGCGTGTCTGCCGTTCCTATGGCTGCGCGCGTTTCTCAGGTGGAAGGCCAGAAGGCCAACCCCAAGAACTTCCTGCTCATGCATGCCATGGGCCCCAACGTTGCCGGCGTTATCGGTTCCGCCATCGCGGCCGGTATGCTGCTGAGCATGTTCGGCTAATGCTATCAGTGAGGTGAAAACAATGCCTAAGGTTGGAATTACTGATACCATCCTGCGCGACGGTCACCAGAGTCAGGCCGCAACGCGCATGAAGTTTTCCCAGATGGAGCCCATGCTCGAGAAGCTGGACAAAGTGGGCTACTACTCTCTGGAGTGCTGGGGCGGCGCTACCTTTGACAGCTGCCTGCGCTTCCTGAACGAAGATCCCTGGGAGCGCCTGCGCAAGCTGCGCAAGGCCATGCCCAACACCAAGCTGCAGATGCTGCTGCGTGGCCAGAACCTGCTGGGCTACAAGCACTACTCTGACGACGTGGTGGAATTCTTCGTAAAGAAGGCCGTGGAAAACGGCATCGATATCATCCGCTGCTTCGACGCGCTCAACGACCTGCGCAACATGCAGACCGCTGTGACCGCCACCAAGAAGTACGGCGGCAAGGCTGAAGTGGCCATGAGCTACACCATCAGCGATGTCCACACCGAAGATTACTTCGTCAAGCTGGCTGCCGACATCCAAAAGATGGGCGCCGACCTGATCTGCATCAAGGACATGGCCAACCTGCTTCTGCCTTACAGCGCTTACAGCCTGATCAAGCGCATGAAGAAGGAAACCGATCTGCCCATTGTGCTGCATACCCATGACACCACCGGTACCGGCGCCATGACCCTGCTCAAGGCCATCGAAGCCGGCGCGGACGTCGTCGATACCTGTATCTCCGCTCTGGGTAACGGTACCTCCCAGCCCACCACCGAGTCCATGGTCGCTACCCTGCAGGGCACCGAGTATGACACCGGCCTGGATCTGGTTGCACTGACTGAGATCGCCGCTTATTTCCGCAAGGTCGCCGAAGAACTGACCAACGAAGGCTGGCGCGATCCCGCCCGTGTGCTGGCTACTGATGCCAACACCCTTATCTATCAGGTTCCCGGCGGCATGCTGTCCAACCTGATTGGCCAGCTCAAGCAGGCCAATGCCATGGATAAGTACTATGATGTGCTGGCTGAAGTGCCGCGCGTGCGCAAGGACTGCGGTCTGCCGCCGCTGGTCACTCCTACCAGTCAGATCGTCGGTACCCAGGCTGTTATGAACATCCTGGGCGGTGAACGCTACAAGATGGTTACCAAGGAAACCAAGGCCTTGCTGCGTGGCGAATACGGCCGTCTGCCTGCGCCCGTGGATCCCGAAGTGAAGAAGAAGTGCATCGGCGATGACAAGGTTATCACTCATCGTCCTGCCGACGACATCCCGCCGGAGCTCGATAAGTATCGCGAGGAGATTCGCGACTACTACCAGCAGGAAGAAGACGTGCTCAGCTACGCCATGTTCCCGCAGGTGGCTCCCAAGTTCTTCCAGTATCGTCAGGCTGCCCAGTTGCAGGTGGACAACACCATGCTGAACAAGGGCGAAATGACCATGCCTGTGTAAGGTGTATATCCAAGAGGGGGATTCCTTTTAAAAAGGAATCCCCCTCTTGGGTTCTTCCGCAGGAAAACCACATGGGGAAGAGAAAGCGTTGAATTGTAAATAGGCGGTGCGCGTATGTTTGATCAGAACGGGCCGGAAAAGAAAAAACGCTGGTGGGACAGACTGGATGGACATACGATGTTCATTCTCAGCTGTGCACTGCTTGGTGTGCTGATGATCCTCAAAGGCGATATTGGCATCATCAGGGGTGAATGAAGTGCAGTTTTCTTTGGGAGAGCGCGAGAGGGACTTTCTTTTTCAAAAGAAAGTCCCTCTCGCATTTCAATTACATGTTATCAATCGCCCAGGTTGATTCCCATGTTGCGGGCGGTTACCAGCACGTGGTCATCCATCGGCACGGGCTTGGGCACGCCGGCGATGTCCTTGAGCTTGTTGTGAACGATCTCGTTGCCATTCAGAGCAACGGTGACGCCATAAATCTCATCGCGGATGAGCTCGGCGGCATGAACGCCGAACTGGGTGGAGAGAACGCGGTCATAAGCGCTGGGGCTGCCGCCGCGCTGAATGTGGCCGGGCACCACGTGACGGGCTTCCACGCCCACCATCTCCTGCAGCTGGGCAGCGATGCGCTTGCTGATGCAGTCATAGGGGAGAGAAGCACGATACTCGGCGCGCTCCTTCTTCTTCATCTTGGCCTCTTCCTTGCTCATAGCGCCTTCCGCTACGGCGAGAATGCTGAACGCCTTCTTGCTCTTGGCGCGGGCTTCCACAGTCTTGGCCACTTCCTTGATGTCATAGGGGATTTCGGGCAGGAGGATCACGTCGGCGCCGCCAGCTACGCCAGCATACAGGGTGAGCCAGCCAGCCTTGTTGCCCATGATTTCGATGACCATGCAGCGGCCGTGGCTGGTAGCGGTGGTGTGGATGCGGTCGATGACGTCGGTGGCGATATCCACAGCGGTGTGGAAGCCGAAGGTGAAGTCGGTGCCGTAAATGTCGTTATCGATGGTCTTGGGCAGGCCGATCACGTTCAGGCCTTCCTCGCTGAGCAGGTTGGCCGTCTTGTGGGTGCCGTTGCCGCCGAGGGTGACCAGGCAGTCCAGCTTGAGATTCTTATAGGTTTTCTTCATCGCGGCAACCTTGTCCACGCCGTCATCTTCCACCACGCGCATGTTGCGGAAGGGGCGGCGGCTGGTGCCCAGAATGGTACCGCCAAGGGTGAGAATGCCGGAGAAATCGCTCTTCTTCATCTCCTGCCATTCATCGTCGATCAAGCCGGCATAGCCATTCTGGATGCCGATGATCTCCGCATCAAACATTTCATAAGCAGCGCGTGCAACGCCGCGAATGGCCGCGTTCAAGCCGGGGCAGTCGCCGCCGCTGGTGAGGATACCAATTCTGCGCTTCATCACAAAAAGCCTCCTTAATGAGATAGGTTTGGCATGTATTGGTATGATTATACCATGTAATCCGCCGGTTGACAATGAAGATTCTGTCTTGCTTCTGTACGCGAAGGCGGTATAATGATAGCAGGAGGATTGGTTTATGCGAAGCGAAGTGATGGAAAGCCTGCGCGTTGTGTGGGACAGTCTGTATTCTGCCGATGAACTGGAACAGGCGGATGTGGTGATGGCCTTTGGCTGTGCTGATCCCATGGTGGGCGAGCGGGCGGCCAGACTGTTTCTGGATGGATGGGCCCCTGTTTTGCTGTTTTCCGGCGGCCTTGGCAAAGGCACGCTTGGCAGGCTTCAGAAGAGCGAGGCGGAGAACTATGCCGATACGGCGGAGCGCATGGGCGTTTCGCGCGAAAAGATGATTCTGGAGACGAAATCCACCAATACCGGCGAAAATCTGCGCTTTTCTCACGCTCTGCTGAAGGAACACGACGTAGCGGTCAAAACAGCCATCGTGGTGCATCAGCCCAATATGGGCAGACGAATCCGCGCAACGCTGGAAAAACAATGGCCTGATGCAGCGGTACGGTTCCTGATCGCGCCTGCGGATCGCTCGCTGGAAAACTATCTGCAGCGTCTCAGCGCTGTCGGCGTGGGTGAACACGAGATGGTCTCTAACATTGTGGGCGATTTCCAGCGGATGGATCTGTACGCAAAGCTTGGTTACCAGACGCCGCAGATCATGCCGGATGAGGCATGGGAAGCCTTTGAGCGGATGAAGGCCTTTGGCTATACCAAATACGTGATAGGGGAATAAACATGGCAGAAAAGTGGAAGGTGGCCGCGCCCGTCGTCTCTGCGCAGCTGAGAGAAGGGGAATCGCTTGCGGAAGCCATTGAACGTGCGCTGGATGAAGACGGCGATTTGCGCGGCATGCATTTTACTGGTGAAACGCTGGATGCAATGGAGGGCGGCACGCTGGATATCTCCGGCTGTGTGTTCGAACGCTGCGTTTTTACGGAAATGGATTTCAAACGCCTGAGCTTTGTAGACTGTGTGTTTGATAAATGTGAGTGGAGCAATCTGCGCATGGTGAGCGCAACGTTCCAGCGCGTTTCCTTCCGCAACTGCCGCATGACGGGCGTGGAGATCATGCGCGGCGTGCTGATGAACGCTTCCTTTGACGCATGCATGCTGGATTATGCCTCCCTTTCCGAAACCAAGCTGGACCGCGTATCATTTGCAGAATGCCGCATGCGCGAAAGCCTGTGGGCGGACGTAAAGCTGGTCAAGGTCGGGTTTGACGGCGCGGATCTCACCCGCGCCCAATGGATGCGCACGCCGCTTCTTGGCGTGGACATGAGCAGCAGTGTCATTGACGGATGGAACATCAGCCTGTTTGATCTGCGCGGCGTGAAGGTAACAGCGGCGCAGGTGATCAGCCTGAGCGGACTTTTGGGCGTGGAGATTGTGGAATAATGATCATCGAAGCATTGTGTGCAGAGAATCTGGAAAAGGCAGCTGAACTGGTTGCAGGTTTTCGCGTGGAGCTGAATTCCTAATGCAGGTTATCCGGTATATGTGGCGGTTGAAGACGGCGAAGCCATCGGCTATGTGGTGTGCCGCGTTGATGAACCTTGCGTGTGGGTGGAATCTCTTTTTGTTAAAAAAGAACGCAGACGCGGCGGCGTCGCGTCTGCGCTGTTTGCAAAGGCGGAAGAGCTTGCCGCATCCTACGGAGGGGACATGGTGTACAACTATGTGCATCCCAACAAGGACGGCATGATTGCGTTTTTGAGGAAGAGCGGCTACAGTGTGCTCAACCTCATCGAGATTCGCAAGCCCTATGCGGGCGAAAAACTGTCCACGAAAATCCGGGTTCACCAGAACGAGTTTGACTACTGACGGTTGACGGAGTGATTTGCCTTGAAGCTGATGGAATACGGGATGAAAAATCAGGATGTGATCATGCTGCTTCACGGAGGCGGTTTATCATGGTGGAGCTGCCGGGAGGCCGCCGAAATGCTGCAGGAGGAATATCATGTCATCCTGCCTGTGCTGGACGGGCATGCCGAAAGCGAAAGGGATTTTACAAGCATCGAGGACAATGCGGCGGCGCTGATCGGTCTGATCGACGAGCGGTTTCAGGGCGCTGTGCTGCTTGTTGCAGGCCTTTCGCTTGGCGCGCAGATCGTGGTGGAGATGCTTTCCCAGCGGCCAAACCTATGCAGATATGCCATTGCTGAAAGCGCGCTTGTCGAGCCGATGCGCCTGACACAATGGCTGGTGAAGCCGATGATCAGCATGAGCTATTGGATGATCCATCGGGACTGGTTCAGCGCGCTGCAGTTTCAAGCATTGGGCATCAAGGAGGAACTGCGTGAAGCGTATGTGCGCGATACGCGACGGATCACCCGAAAAAATCTGATCTCCTTTTTGGAGGCCAATGCAGGCTATCAGCTCAAACCGTGCATCAGGCAGACGGAAGCCAGGGTCTGGATCTTTGTGGGAGCGAAGGAGCAGCCCAGGATGCTTCGTTCAGCCCGTATGCTGAACAAAGCGATCGAAGGAAGCGTGATGGAAGTGAAGGCAGGGATGAGCCATGGCGATTTCTCCATCAACCATGCAGCGGAATATGTGCGCAAGATCAACAGTATTTTGAAAGAATAAACGAAGCCCCATGGAGCTGTTTTGGCGCTCCATGGGGCAACGTGTGTTTCAGGACTGTCTGGCAAAGCTGCGCATCTTCAGCACGCAGCCTGCGATGATGACGCAGATGAGGGCCATGATGGCATGGCAGGCAGCAGGCGTCAGGAACGTAAGGAAGCCAATCTTGCCATCCACGGCAAACTCCAGCACCAGGCACAGCGCTGCGCATACCACATAGGTGATCCATACGGCGATCCGTCCGCGCTGGTGCGCTCCCTTTGCCTGACGGCAGAAGCATGCCAGCACAAAGAGGATGACCACTGCACTCAGCAGCTGAGAGCTGCGGATGAAACCCCAGCGCAGGAAATCGTCAAATCGCATGCTTTCCAGCACAATCTGCGCAGCGGCGTACAGGCCAAGGAACAGCAGGGTACGATCGCCGGTTTTATTCTTGTCCACCCTCAGCAGGAAAACAAACAGCACCAGCGCCACCAGAATGCCGCCCATGAATACGGCCTCTACCCAGCTTTCGTAGTACGCGTCATAAATGGCGAAGGGGAAGCGTGCCAGAAAGGAGCCTTCCTCCAGATAATCGCCGAAATTCACGCCGGAAAGGCCGTCTGCCAGGCGCACAAAAGCGATGCACAGCGCGCCGAAGGGAGCGAGCAGATCCATCAGCTCTACGGGAGAGCGCATGGCGAAGCGGGCGATGATCACCGCAGCCAGGGCCGCGCCGAGCATTCCGCCGTACAGCATGTATCCACCGTCCCAGAACCGCCACAGCCAGCTGACAGAGCCGTAAATGACGTCATCAAAGCGAACCAGGCAGTAACCCAGGTGGGCAAAGAAAAAACCAGAAAGCAGGCTCAGCGGCACAAAAATCAGCGCATCGCGCAGGGCGTAGCTGTTTTTGATCATGACGCGCACGCAGAGCGCCTCACACAGCAAAAGCCCCAGCCACAAAGCTGCATGCGCCCACGTAAAAAACTCCATCATTCTGACTCAACCTTTCCAAAAACGGCACAAAAAATGTGCTTTTCATACGCGCAAAAGCGTATCATGAAAAGGGTGGAAAGTCAATCTCTGCCTGCAAAAACGGCATTTTGCCCCCAGTCTATTTACAAGAACTTTAAATTATTGTACAATGAATTTCCTGAAGTGGGAAGATTATGCGTTTTTCAAACGTCATATCAATGTCAATACCCTGAGCAAGGGAGAAATTCGGAGGGAACTTAGAATGAAGCGCTTTTTTGCCACCCTGCTGGTTGCTATCATGCTTCTGAGCATGCTGCCTGCAACCTCTATGGCGGCGCAGTATGCCACCGTTGTTGGCGGCTGGCTGCGGCTGCGTTCTGCGGCGAATTTCAACGCTGACACCATTACCAGTTATTATACCGGTACCGTGGTGGAGATTATTGGCTCCAACGGCGGCTGGTACCGCGTGGAAACCCCGGACGGACGTACCGGCTATATGTATGGCCAGTACCTGCAGCTGGGTGCTTCCGGCGGTTCTTCCAGCTCCGGCAGCGGCAACGCCTACATCAGCAGCCACAATGGCTACGGCGTGCGCTTGCGCGTGGGCCCCGGCACTGGCTATCGTGTCATCGGCACCTTTAACCCCGGCACGCCGGTTACCGTGCTGGAACGCGGCAGCACCTGGTCGCGCATCAGCATCAACGGCACCATCGGCTATATGATGACCCAGTACCTGTCCAGCAGTTCCGGCAATATCGGTTCCAGCCATGACAAGGTGATCTGCTACGCCACCATCTGGAGCAGCAACGGCTATGGCGTGCGCCTGCGCAGCGGCCCCAGCAAGAGCTACGAAAAGATTGGCGTGTACAGCGTGGGCACCACTGTGGCCGTGCTGGAAAAGGGCAGCGTGTGGGACCGTATCCGCGTCGGCAGCCGCGAAGGCTGGATGATGAACGAGTTCCTCAACTACTATTCCAACAACGAAATCAACAGCGTTACCCTTAACAACTATGATCCTGCTGTTGGCAACATCCTGTGCGTGCAGGCCATTTCTCCTTCCCGTGCTACCGTCAGCTATGAATGGCGTGTGGACGGCGTGACCCGCGGCACTGCTCCTACCTATAAGGTTACGTCCAAGGACGTGGGCAAGGTCATCCAGCTGAAGGTTACCGGCGTGGGCGCGTACACTGGCTCCGCCAAGAGCGCTGTGACCAGCCGTGTGGTGAGCGATACCGTGCTGCGCGGCGTGAAGCTGAACACCACCGCTCCTGTTGTTGGCAACGTGCTGACCGCTGCCCTGAACCCCGAAGGCGCCAAGGTTGTGTATGCCTGGAAGGTGGGCGGCTATCAGGTGAGCAATGCTGACAGCTACACCGTTGGTAAGAATGACATCGGCAAGCGCATTGAACTGATTGTGACCGGCACCGGCAACTTCAGCGGCACCGCTTATGCGGCTACCGAGAAGGTTTCTGCCCGCGGCACCATCAGCGATGTTACCATCCGCAACCTGTCCAACAAGACCACCGGCGCTGCGCCTGCTGTGGGCGATACGCTGACGGCGGTCACCACGCCTTCTCTGGCCACCGTCTATTATCAGTGGAGCCGTGACGGCCATGCCATCCGCGGCGAGAACGGCGCAACCTACGAGCTGACCCAGCGCGACGAAGGCCACAGGATCAGCGTGACGGTGTATGGCTACGACGCATATCGCGGCGAAAAGACCTCTGCGCAGACGGAAAAGGTTGAGCCTCGCGCCACCAAGCCCGTCATCGACGATGTGAAGCTGCCCAACGCTGTGATCGGCGAAACCTATGCTACCCAGCTGACCGCGCAGGGCGGCGGCGAGATGACCTGGAAGGTGACCAAGGGCCGTCTGCCGGAAGGCCTGACCCTGGCTGAAAACGGCGCCATCACCGGCACGCCTGTCAAGACCGGCGAAAGCAGGTTCAGCGTTGTAGCCAACAACGTGGCTGGCAATTCCAGGAGCAAGCAGTTCTCCATCACGGTTGAAACCGCTGCGGCTGTTGCGCCCGTGATTACCACCAACTACTTTGGCAACGGTTATGTGGGCGAAAGCTACTCCCGCACCCTGACGGCCGAGGCTGAAACGGCTGTCACCTGGACGATCGTAGCCGGTGGCCTGCCCGAGGGCCTCAGCATGACGGCGGATGGCGTCATCAGCGGCGTGCCCACGGTGCCCGGCAATAGCGCCTTCACCGTGACCGTGACCGATCAGAACGGTCTGAAGGCCTCCCAGAACTTCAATATCACCATCGAAGGTGCTGGCGTCGAACCCGGCGTGGCGCCTGCGATTGGCACCAACTACCTGTCCAATGCCACGGTTGGCAAGTACTACGAAGCCAAGCTGAAGGCTGACATGGATGTGCAGTGGAACCTGAGCCGCGGCCATCAGCTGCCCGAAGGCCTCACCCTGTACGCCGATGGCACCATCAGCGGCACGCCTGTGAAGGCTGGCACCACCACCATCATCGTGCTGGCTACCGCCAACGGCCAGACGGCTTCCAAGTCTCTCGCCCTGACGGTGGAAGAGAACACCGTGAAACCCGCCAATGCCCCCGAGATTACCACCACTGCCTTCGGCAATGCCAAGGTGGGTGAGTACTACGAGCGCACCATGGGCGTCAATGCCCAGTCTCCTGTCACCTGGACCGTGACCGGCGGCAGCCTGCCCGACGGCTTCGTGCTCAACAGCAATGGTCACATCGGCGGCACTCCCGAGAAGGCCGGTACCTTCACCTTCACCGTGACAGCTACCGATCGCAATGGCCTGACCGATTCCGGCACCTACAGCATCACGGTTGAAGGCGCTCTGCCTGCTGCTCCCGTGATCACCACCAACGGCTTTGGCGGCGGCAAGGTGGGCGATAGCTACAAGCGTCAGCTGGAAGCCACCAGCGAGACCGGCATCAGCTGGAGCATCATCTCCGGCGGCCTGCCCACTGGCCTGAGCATGAACGCTGACGGCTACATCGGCGGTACGCTGGAAGCTGCCGGCACCTTCCCCTTCACCGTGCAGGTGATGGATGCCTACGGTCAGACGGACAGCAAGTCCTTCGCCATCACGGTTGAGGCTGTGGTTGTTCACAACCCGCCCGTGATCACCACCAACTATTTCGGCAATGCCAAGGTGGGCGAGCACTATGGCCGCACCCTGACTGCCGACGCGGAAACCTCCGTGTTCTGGAGCCTCGTTTCCGGCAACATGCCGCGCGGCATCGAAATGAAGAGCGACGGCAGCGTCTCCGGTACGCCCGAGCGTGACGGCACCAGCTACTTCACCGTGCGCGTGACCGACGAAAACGGCCTGAGCGCCCAGAAGGAATTCAGCATCACGGTTGAGAGCAATTACGTCGAGCCCAAGCCCGAGCAGAAGCCCGAGCGTCCCAGCCGCCCGCATCGCGATGCTGAGCAGACTGAGCCCGAGTACATTCCTCAGCCCGAGCCTCAGCCTGAACCCAAGCCTGAGGTTAAGCACAACGCTCCGGTCATCACCACCAACTACTTCGGCAATGCCAAGGTCGGCCAGTCCTATGGCCGCCAGCTGACTGCCGATGCTGAAACCGCTGTGGTATGGACCCTCGAAGAGGGTTCCATGCCCACCGGCCTCAACTTCTATGAGGATGGTAGCATCAACGGTACTCCTACCGAAGTTGGTACCTGGTACTTCACCGTCATGGCTACCGACAACAACGGCCTCTGGGTCACCGGCGAGTTCTCCATTACCGTAGAGTAACGGGAAGTGAAAAAATGCGAGAGGGACTTTCTTTTGAAAAAGAAAGTCCCTCTCGCGCTTTCTTCAAAGAAAACAGGATGATGGTCTGAATTGAATATGTGTTTCTTCTCATATGTTTTCCTTGGAGAGAGCCCGAGAGGGGGATTCCTTTTTCAAAAAGGAATCCCCCTCTCGGAATATTCACTTACGCTTACGTTCGTCTCAGTCGGCCAGCAGGCGCTCGGCGATGCTCGCAGCGTCCAGCTTGTAAGCCTTGAGCAGGTCGGCGGGCTTGCCGCTCTGGCCGAACTCATCGTTCAGACCCAGCTTGGTCAGCTTGATGCCGTCCATGTTCACCAGCGCGGCGGCGGTGGCGTCGCCCAGACCGCCGATGATGCTGTGCTCTTCCACGGTGTAGACATTCTTATACTTGGCGGCCAGCTCACGGGCGCCTTCCTCGTCGAAGGGCTTGATGGTGTGGCAGTTGACCACGGTCACGCTCTTGCCCTTTTCGGCCAGGATCTCGGCAGCGGCCAGGCACTCGCTGACCATAACGCCGCAGCAGATGATGACGCAATCGTCGGTGCCTTCACGCAGCACGTTCATCTTGCCAACGGTGAAGGGCATGTCCATCTCAAAGATGGGGCTGGGCAGACGAGCCAGACGGATGAACACCGGGCCGTTGATTTCCAGAGCGGCGTCCACGCAGCGCTGGGTTTCGTTAGCGTCGCAGGGAACCAGCACGGTCATGTTGGGCAGGGCGCGCATGATGGCTATATCTTCGATGGCCTGATGGCTGCCACCGTCCTCACCCAGAGTGATGCCGGCATGGGTAAAGCCGAACTTCACGTTGAGCTTGGGATAGCACACGCTGTTGCGGATCTGGTCGAAGCAGCGACCGGCGAACACGGCGAAGGTGGAGCAGAAGGGGGTGAGGCCCATGGTGCTCATACCAGCGGCGAGGTCAACCATGTTGGCTTCGGCAATGCCGCAGTCAAAGAAACGGTCGGGATGTTCCTTCTTGAAATACTGGGTCATGGTAGCGCCGGCGAGGTCGGCGTCCAGCACGACGAGCTTATCGTTCTCGTGGCCGAGCTTGGCAAGATATTCACCGTAGGCCACACGCGTTGCTTTCTTTTCCATTGCATTACACCTCCGCATTCTCGAGGGCGTCCAGATCGCGCAGGGCCTGTTCGCGCTGTTCAGCGTTGGGGGCCTTGCCGTGCCAGCCGCACTGGTTCTCCATGAAGCTAACGCCCTTGCCCTTGGTGGTCTTCATGCGGATCAGCTTGGGCATGCCGGGGGTATGGGGCTTGTTGAGGGCGGCGAGGACTTCGTCATAGTTGTTGCCGTCAGCAACCTGCACAACATCCATGCCGAAAGCGGCAAACTTGGCAGACACATCGCCCAGGCTCATGACTTCGTCATTGCTGCCGTCGATCTGCAGGCCGTTGTTGTCGAGGATCACGGTCAGGTTGTCCAGCTTGTAGTGGGCGGCCGCCATGCAGGCTTCCCAAACCAGACCTTCCTGAGATTCACCGTCACCGATGATGGTGTACACCTGAATGTCACGGCCCTGCGTCTTGGCAGCCAGCGCCATACCAGTGGCGATGGAGATGCCCTGACCCAGAGAACCGGTGGAGGCGTCAACGCCGGGGCAGCGCTTCATGTCAGGATGACCCTGCAGGAAGCTGCCGTACTGACGGAAGTTGTCAAACTCAGCGGTGTCGAAGTAGCCGCGTTCGCCCAGAACAGCATACAGAGCAGGAGCCGCATGGCCCTTGCTGAGCACAAAACGGTCGCGGTTTTCCATCTTGGGGTTCTTGGGGTCGATGTTCATCTTCTCGAAATACAGCGCGACAAGCACTTCAACGATGGACAGCGAGCCGCCGGGATGGCCGCAACCTGCCTTGGCAGTCATGTTGATGATGTCGCGGCGCACCTGAGTACACGTGGAACGGATAGATGCTTCCATGGTCCTTCCTCCTTAAGTATCATTTGGATTGATACCTCTTTGTATATCGTAACAAGCCTGGCAAGGTTTGTCAAGAACATTTCATTACCATTCTCTTCGTTTTCCCATCGTGCTTCGAATGCGCGGAGAAAGCTGCACAGGTGTGCCGCTCTGAGGCGCAGTTTCGGGCATTTCTTCGGGTTGAGAAGGCACTTCTTCGGGTTCGGAAACAGGATCGGCGTGGGGGATTTCCTCAACGTTTTCAACCGTTTCTTCCGGCTCCGCCTGGGGAGCGGGGCGGGCATAGATCTGTGCAGGATCGATCACAGGGGGCGTGGGTTCTTCCTCGATGCGGTTTGGCTCCAGCATGGGGGAGCCAAAGCCTACTTTCGGCACTTCCTTTGCAGGCTCTGCCTGTGCCTTTGGTGCAAACTGCTCCCACATCGCCATATCGGCAAAGGGATTAGGGCCTTTGGGAGCGGTATCCGGCTGTTCCCAAAGAGGCTCCTGCTGGGGAACGGGACGGCGGTAAATCTCCCGGCGGGGTGGAGGCGCTTCCTCCACCGTATAGCGGCTGAAGAAAATGACGCCAATGGTCAGCAGCACAGCGCCGCACAGCAGCACCTGCCAGCCGTTGCGGATGGCGAAGCTCATGCAGGAATTGACGATATCGACCAGCGGATGGGGGGATGCTACCATGAAGGAGGCCAGCACAAGCCGCAGCTGTTCATTGGGAATGGCGGGCAGAATCAGTGCAAGCAGGCCCACAAAAGTCATGGCACAGCCAACGCCGAACAAAATGCCGCTGAGTGTTCTGCGCAGTTTCATTGCATATTCGATCCCTTCTGTTTGATGCCTTCTGTATCCTTTCGCCCTTCGGGGGCTGTTTTCCTTCTGAAATGGCAGGAAAACACGCTTTTCATGCAGAATTCCATTTGTCAGAAAAGCAATTATCTTGGGGAGGCTGTGAGCTTGGAAGGCTATAAGCTGACTTACAATGTGGATATGGTTTTCTGCATCGATGCTACGGGCAGCATGCGCCATGTGCTGGATTTTGTGAAGCAGAATGCGCTGAATCTCTACCGTGACATCGCCGATGAAATGGAAAAGAAGCACAAGACCATCAACCAGATGCGCGTGCGCGTGATCGCTTTCCGCGATTATGTGGCGGACGGCGACGACGCCATGCTCAGCTCTGATTTCTTTGTGCTGCCGGAACAGTCCCAGCTGTTTCAGGACTGCGTGGGCGGCATCCGCGCCAAGGGCGGCGGAGATATTCCTGAAGACGGCCTGGAAGCGCTGGCGTATGCCATCCGCAGCGACTGGACGCGTGAAGGTGTGAAGAAGCGCCACATCATTGTGGTGTGGTCGGATGCGCCCACGCATGAACTGGGTCACGGCAGGATTGCGCCGTGGTATCCGGAAGGCATGGCCAAGGATTTTGATGAGCTCAGTCTCTGGTGGGAGGATGAACAGCTGGGCGGCGGCATGGATGAAAACGCCAAGCGCCTGCTCATCTTTGCGCCTGATGCGCCCGAGTGGAGCCGGATCTCCTCTGAATGGGGCCAGGTGATTCATGTGCAGACGGTGAGCGAAGGCCTGCTGGATGTGGAATACCGCCAGGTGTTGGACGCCGTGTGCAATACCATTTGACTGTGAAAGGAACGAATGCCGTGACGCTTCCGTTGCTTGCGGTTTCCCATGCTGTCCTTCCCGAAAACGGGGAGGACAGCTTTGTGCTGCGCCAGGATGAGCAAAGCACGCTTCTTTGTGTTGCAGACGGTTGCGGCGGGCTGGGCAGCCGGCGGTATCCTGCACTGGAAAACCGAACCGGTGCATATATCGCTGCAAGGCTGGTGACACGCGCTGTATCCATGTGGGCGCAGGAAAAACCATCGATGCCTGCTGATAAGCAGGAGGGAAGCGCGTTTGTTCAGACGCTGCAGGATGATATCAGCGCCATGCTCACTGGCTTCGCCCAGAAAAACAGTACAGAGGAGAAATCGCGCATCGTGGGCAGCATGCAGCGCAGGTTTCCTTCCACGCTGTGTGCAGCGCTGACCGCCGAGGGTGCGGCCCGCTGGCGTGAAGCATGTTTTTTGTGGACGGGCGACAGCCGGGGATATGTGCTGGATGAGGAGGGGCTGCATCAGTGCACGCAGGACCATCTTCGCGGCAATCCCGACGCTTTCGAAGCCCTCTACCGCGATCTGCCGCTCAGCCGCGTGCTTTCGGCAGATACGCAGGCGGAGATCAGCGTGCGCCGAATGCGCGCGCCGCTGCCGGGCGTGGTGATTGCGGCAACGGACGGCGCATACGGCAGTCTGATGAACCCGATGGAGTTTGAAATGCTCCTGCTGGATACGCTGATGAGCGCTGTCAGCTGGGAAAGCTGGCAGAAGAAGCTGCAGAACCGTATCAAAAAGCTGGCACAGGACGATGCTACCCTTCTGATGGAGCCCTGTGGGGTTCGTACGTTTGACGAAATGAAAAAAGCCCTGCTGCCCAGGCGTGCGGTGCTTCAGAAGCGTTTCGTCACGCCGTGCAGAAGGCACAGCCGGGATGCAGCTTATCAACAGGAAAAATGGCTGGAATACAAAGAAAACTACGACTGGACACAGGGAGGAACGCATGAGCGAATGGATTGGCGGATATAAGCGCATAACGCCGATGCAGACCGTCGGCAGCGGCAGCGCGCGCTGGTGCATCGCTTCACAGGGGCTGGAGCGTTTCTTCCTGAAGGAATTCCTTTCGCCCGTTTATCCGGCTCAGGAGGACACAGAGCTGGGCAGACGTCAGCGCGAACGATGCGAGCTTTTTGAAAGACGCAAGCTGCGCCTGTATGAAGCCATTGCCTGTGTGATTGGCGATACGCTGGTGCCGGTGATCGATTTCTTCCGCTGCGAACGCAAGTACTATGCCGTGAGCGAAGCCATGCCGGACAGTCATATCACAGCAGAGGATGTGTCTGGTTTTTCGGAAGATGAAAAGCGCAAGCTGCTGTTTGACGCAGCCCTCTGCCTGCAAAGGCTGCATACGCAGGGTGTTGTGCACGCTGATCTCAAGCCTGATCATCTGCTGCTTCTGAAAAGGCCGGAGGGCTATCACCTGCGGCTGATTGATCTGGACAGCGGCTTTCTGGCGGATGATCCGCCCAAAGAGGAGCGGGAGATGGAGGGCGATCCGGCCTATCTGGCGCCGGAGGCCTTTCTGCGCATGATCGGTCAGGAGACAAACCTTGGCCCCAAACTGGATACTTTTGCTTTTGGTGCAATCATCCATATGGTGTGGACAGGCCAGATGCCTTCGTTTGATCACGAGCGGTATGGCTACCTGTACGAAGCAGCACTGGATGGCGGCAGTATTCGTCTCTCGGAAGAACTGCCTGCACAGTGGCATGCCACCGTACGGCGTATGTTTTGCGCCGATCCCAACGACCGTCCGTCAGATGCGGAGGTTACTGCGCTGTTTGAGCCGGAAATGAAATGGCCTGTCAGTCAGTCCAACAGGCCCGTGAACGGCTTGAGCCGCCTGATGCGAAAGTGAGGCAGGCCATGCAGCAAGCGGAGATGGATTTCTTCTTTGCCGGAAAACCGATGGAAGCCGTACTGTACCGGCTATTGCTTGAGCGTATGTTTTCCGAACTGCCTTCATTTGAAATCAAGGTGCAGAAAACGCAGATCACGTTCATCAACCCTCGTGTTTTTGCCTGTGTGTCCCTGAAATGGAAAAACACGCTGACCGTCACCTTTGGCCTTCCCTCCAAAGCGGAATCCCCTCGCATCTTTGCCGCCAGCCAACCATACCCCAACCGATGGACACACCACGTGAAGATCAAAACCCCCGAAGAAATAGATGAAGAACTGATGGAGTGGTTAAAAGCAGCCTACGCTTTTTCTCAAAACAAAGCATGAAAAAACTGCGGCCATCAAATGGCCGCAGCACACGGGATTCTTAAGGGCAAAGCCCTTAAGCGGTGGGTGCAGGGAGGCAGAGCCTCCCTGCTTTCCGTTTACTTCAAATACTCCAGCAGCAGTCCTTTCGCGGCTTCCACATCGCGCAGGTCGATGACCTCGCAGGCGCTGTGGACGTAGCGGCAGGGAATGCTGACGGTACCGGCGATGACGCCGCCGCGGGAGAGCTGGATGGCGCTGGCGTCGGTGCCGCCGAAGGGCAGCACTTCGCGCTGGGTCTTCACGCCCGCGCGTTCACCGGCGGCCAGAAGCTCCTGCACCAGCTGCGGGTTGGAGATGCTGCCGCGATCCATGATCTTGACGGCAGCGCCATCGCCCAGCTTGACAGCGGGGAACTTGGTGCCCGGGGTATCGCCGTTGGCGGTCACGTCCAGCGCAATGCCGATATCCGGCTCGACAGTATAGGCAGCGGTCTTGGAGCCTCGGCAGCCCACTTCCTCTTGGGCAGAGAACACGGCGATGACGGTGTTTTCGGTTTCGCCAAGCTCCATCATCACGGCGATGAGCAGCGCGCAGGCCACGCGATCGTCCATGGAAGGAGCCGCCACGCGGTACTGACCCAGACGGAAGCAATCCGGCGCGTACACGGCGATATCGCCCAGCTGCACCATGGAAAGGGCTTCTTCCTGATCGGCAGCGCCGATGTCGATGTACATGTGCTTCATTTCGGCATGTTCGCCTTCGCGCACGGGCTCCTGCACGATCACGCCCTGCACGCCGTTTTCAAAGCGCACGTGGCGGGTGCGGCTGACAGGAATGCCCACGCCGCCCACGGGAGCAACGCGCAGGAAGCCCTCCTTCTCCACGGCAGCCACGATGAAGCCGATGTGATCCATGTGAGCGGAAAGCATGATGCGCTTGCCATTGGGATTGCTGCCGCGCTTTTCGCAGATCAGGTTGCCAAGCGCATCGCGGCGGATGGAATCCACCTTGTCCCTGAGAATGGCTTCGATGGCGTCCGCTACGCCGTGCTCGCGTCCGGCAGCGCCATACAGATCGGTCATTTGCTTGATATATTCATACATGGCTGATTACCTCATTTCTCCAAGTAAGCCTTGACAAGCTGATACTGCGCGTCCACGTCGCTCAGATCGCATACGGTGACGGGGCTGTGGATGTAACGGCAGGGCACGCTGAGCACGCAGGTTTTTGCGCCGGTGCGGGCCGTCTGCGCAGGGCCGCTGTCATTGCCGCCAGCCACGGCCATTTTGACCTGATGGGGGATG
>JAQXJZ010000086.1 GCA_029009515.1 bacterium | reverse complement strand
TTTCTCAACCCCACAAGCAGCTAAAATCTCATCAACTGTCAGCCGTCAGGCTGGTGTTGATGGGATTTTAGCGTCTTAGAAGGCGCTCAACAAACAAAAGCAACCCGAAAGAAAGATACACTCAACTCGCTGGGGTCCAGGGGTTCCCCCTGGTCGGAGAAAGGGTCAGGGAGTCCAGAGGGTCTAGGGGAAACCTCGATGTTTCCCCTGTACCCCTTGGCCGCCGGAGGCATCCCCTGTTCCTCGTCAGCTCAACCAACAAGAGACCCAACCTCACGCCAGCTTCAGCCGATACCCGCACTTGTACACCGTCTCAATGTACTCCCCGCCCAGCTTCTTGCGCAGCCTCTGCACATGCACATCCACCGTGCGCGTCTCGCCCATGCTCTGATATCCCCACGCCTTTCGCAAAAGCTGCTCGCGGCTCACGGGTACATCGGGCTTTTCCATCAGCGCGTGCAAAAGCGCAAACTCCTGCGCAGTCAGCTCCACGCGGCGGCCATCCAACAGCGCCACACGCTCAGCCTCATCCAATGCAATCTCTTTGCACACAGGCTCCTCGCCGCCCAGCAGCTGGCGCACGCGAAGGCACACGCTGCGGTTGGAGGCGGGAATCACCAGCACATCGCACGCACCGGCGTACAGCGCGCGCAGATGGGCGCTCATCTTGCGGTCGCCCGTCAGGAAAAGGATGGGACAGCCGCGATGGGCAAAGCGCTCCAGCAGCGGACGGCATACCGTCCATTTCAGCCTCGCATCCAAAATAACCAGCGGGGCTTTTTCCTCGTTGAGGAAGGGAATGTCGGTTTCGTTCTCGTCGCAAAGAACTGCGTTGTATTGCTCCTTTTTCAGGGAGTCGCAAAGCTTCTGCGCGAGTGCATTGTGGGAAACGTAAATCAAAATGTTTGCCATGCGATCACCTCACATGTAGTATGACGAATCAAAGTGTATTTTTATTGCGTGTTATGTGAACAAACTGTAACGTTTTGAAAAAAACTCCTTCCTTCTGCAGAAAACCATACATTTTTATCTCGTTCTACAAAAACGTTCGTTTTTATTCACAATTATGCTTGCAAAGCCCCCGGAAGTGGGGTATACTGAACCATGCCTGCCTGCGCAGGCCCGAATGAATGAACGAATGTTTCCAATGAAAGGTGTGTTTTTTCATGGCGTCTGATCTGGAAATCGCGCGCAGCGCAACGATGGAGCCTATTGAGAAGATTGCCAACGCGGCAGGCTTCGCCCCGGAGACGGTGTCTCCCTATGGCCGCTACGTGGCCAAGATCGACCAGCGCGCTTATCAGGACAAGCCCATGCGCGCCAAGCTGGTGCTTGTGACCGCCATCAACCCCACCCCCGCCGGCGAAGGCAAGACCACCGTATCCGTGGCGCTGGCCGACGGCATGCGTGAAATTGGCAAGAATGCCATGCTCGCCCTGCGTGAGCCCTCTCTGGGCCCTGTTTTTGGCATGAAGGGCGGCGCGACCGGCGGCGGCTACGCCCAGGTTGTACCCATGGAATCCATCAACCTGCATTTCACCGGCGACCTGCACGCCATCACCGCGGCCAACAACCTGCTGTGCGCCATGATCGACAACCACATCCAGCAGGGCAACAAGCTGATGATCGACCCCCGCAGGGTGTGCTTCCGCCACTGCCTGGACGTCAACGACCGCCAGCTGCGCCAGATCGTACAGGGCATCGGCGGCACGCAGAACGGCACGCCCCGCGAGGACGGCTTTGACATCACCGCCGCCAGCGAAGTAATGGCCACTTTCTGCCTGGCTTCCGACCTGCACGACCTCAAGGCCCGCCTTGGCCGCATCGTGGTCGCCCGCACCTACGAAGGCACCCCCGTCACCGCCGGTGAGATCGGCGCTGCCGGCGCTATGACTGCGCTTCTGCGCGACGCCTTCAGCCCCAACCTGATCCAGACCATCGGCCACACCCCGTGCCTCATGCACGGCGGCCCCTTTGCCAACATCGCCCACGGCTGCAACAGCGTGTCCGCCACCAAGCTGGCCATGCGCATGAGCGACTACACCGTGACCGAGGCCGGCTTTGGCGCGGATCTGGGCGCTGAAAAATTCCTGGACATCAAGTGCCGCATGAACGGCCTGTGGCCCAATGTGATTGTGCTGGTGGCCACCATCCGCGCGCTCAAGCATCACGGCGGCGCGCTGAAGGGCACCTACGGCGAGCCCAATGTGGACGCGCTGCGCAAGGGCATGAGCAACCTCCTCAGCCACATCCGCAACGTCAAGGATGTGTGGCAGACCCCCGTGGTCGTGGCCCTCAACCGCTTTGCCACCGATACTGACAAGGAGCTGGAGCTGGTTGCCTCCATGCTGCGTGAGGTGGGCGTGAAGGTTGCCCCCTGCAACGGCTGGGCCGAGGGCGGCAAGGGCACCATGGAGCTGGCTCAGCTGGTGTGCGACACCGCGGACGCCAATCCCGTGGCCGCTCCCTCCTTCACCTATGCGGACGACGCCTCCCTCATGGACAAGATCACCGCCATCGCGCAGAAGATCTACCATGCCAAGGACGTGACCTTCGCGCCCCAGGCCGTGAAGGATCTTTCCGCCCTTGAAAAGGAAGGCTACGCCTCCTGTCCCGTGTGCATCGCCAAGACCCAGTATTCCATGAGCGACAACGCCGCTTTGCTGGGCGCGCCGGAAGGCTACACCCTCACCATCCGCTCCGCCCGTCTCTCCGCCGGCGCGGGCTTTGTGGTGGCTTTCGCGGGCAGCATCATCGCCATGCCCGGTCTGCCCAAGGTGCCCGCCGCCATGGGCATCGACATCGACGAGCAGGGCGAGATCGTCGGTCTGTTCTGATCAAACATATTCATCGGAGCGGCGCAGCACAAGCAGCGCCGCTCCGTTTTTGAAGGCAGCAACCATGACCATGGAGCAGAAATACAATGCTCATCTCAAACGCCGCGAGGACATGGCTAACGATTGGCTGCAGCAGCTGTGGCTGAATAATGGATTGTCCATTCCCACGGCCATCTGGATCACATTGGCGCGGCGGTGTACTTCCAGCGCATGTACGGCACCAAGCTCTATCCGGGCGAGCTGGACGGGCAAAACCCCTTCATTGAAGACACGCTGTGGGGCCGCTATCCGGACGGAAAGATGGAGGCCGTGAAAGCCTTTATGGCTGATCCTGCAAACAACTGAACCAAAAAACCGCCATGGCACAGAAAGTGCCACAGCGGTTTTTTCATGCAGGAAAAAGAAGTCAAGCAGTCACAAATCATCCGCATCCTGCACCGGCCTGTCCCCATTGGCTCCGGTGCCGGTGTAGCTGCCCAGCACGTCGGTGCTGGCTTCATGGTCGGCGATGTGCGCCAGATCGCACAGGTGCTGGATATCATGGACGGGGCGCTTTTTCTTTTTCATGGACGAAACCTCCTTTGCAACGGAAAGTGTGCGCAGGAGGTTTCAAATTCATTCGCCAATCACGTGCAGCAGCGCTTCGCCATGCAAAAGCCGCTGGATCAGATCCTGTTCCAGCAGGTACACATAGCCCGCTTCGTCAGTAGAAAACTGGCCGGATTTTTTCAGCGCGTACAGAGGCTGCCAGTCCCAGCGTTCGCCGTCCATGGTGAGTGCGGCGGCTGCGCCGGTAGCGGCGGGGAACGGGCTGCGCACAATGCCGGAGCCCATGGGCTGCCAGTCCCACAGGGCGATGGTGCGGGTGCGCACGCGTGCCTGGCCGGACTTTTCAAGCAGCTCCTGCGCGCTGTCAAAGGTGAGGACGTTGCTGTGGTTGAGCGGCTCGCGCGCGCCGTTTGGCATCACGCAAAGCAGGGTGAGATCGCCGTAATCCGCAGGCACGCAGGGCACGTCGGTCAGCTGGCCGTTGATGCTGAGCTTCCAGACCTGATCCGGATTCCCGAGCCGCGGGCAGAGGTACACCGCATCGGCGATCAGAGCGGCGTCAACGCCCTCCAGCACCATCTCGCCGCCAATCGCAAACGCTTCGTTCCCGGGGATGACGCCCGCCTCGTCGTAGGCGTACTGGCGGCCGAACAGCGCATCGTAGCTGAGCAGGTCGTGCGCGGCGCTGGCGCTTTCGCCTCTTTGGCGCAAGCTTTCCACATGGGTGAAGAAGGGATCGTCCAGCAGTCCGGCGGCGCTGAGCACCTGCGCGCCCAGCTGCCACGCCTGCAGGTTGACGGCCGCGGGCGTGTTATCCCCATTGGACCAGATGAAATAGGGCGCAAGATGACCGGCATCGCCGGAGGTGGATTTGCCCATCTCGGCATACACCTGCTCGCCCAGGGGTGCGATGTGATCGCTGAAGAACGCCACGATGGTGGGCTCCTCAAAGGCTTCCAGCTCGCCGATGAAGGCCCGCAGCGCCTGATCGCTCTGGGTGATGAGCCAGCAGTAGTTGCTGAGCACCTTCGTCGTTTCCGGGCTGAAGGCGTTGGTGAAGGGCACATCCGCGCCATAGGCGGCGGTGAAATCGTCGTAGGCATAGCCGCCGTGGTTCTGCATGGTGAGCACGAACACAAAGTCGCGCTCCGGCGTGTCGCGCAGCTGTTCCATCACGGACGCGTAGTGTTCCTGATCGGACACGAACATGCCGCAGGCTTCCTTCTCCACGCGGATGGTATCGGCGGTGCAGAAGGTATCAAAGCCCATGGAGCGCAGGTTGTGGTAGCGGTTGTAATACACGCCCGCATACCAGTGGATGGCGGATGCGTGATAGCCCTTGCTTCTCAGCACGCCGGGCAGCGCGTACAGATCCGGCAGTCCCAGCGAGTAGGGATTGGCGGCGTACTGGCTCTTCATGCCGGAGAGCACCTCAAACTCCGTCTCGCTGGTGCCGCCGCCCGCCTTGGGCACAAACATCATGCCGCTCTGGCAGCTTTGGGAAAGCGAATCAAAGAAGGGCGTCAGATCGCGCGTGAGGCTGAGCCACGGCGAAAGCTGCGCGCCGGACGAGAAGCTCTCCGACAGGATGAGGATGATGTTGGGTTTCTCATCCGGCTGTGCAGGCGTGGTGCGCGCGGCCAGCTTGCGGTAGGTCTGCTGCACGGCTTCCTCCGTGTAGTCCACGCGCATCAGCGATTTGCGCTGGTTTTCCACCGCCAGCGCGGTATACACCATGCCTTCGTTGAGGGCGTGGTTGGCCAGATCGTAACGGGTGATATCGCCCGAACGCTCAAAGGTGCACAGGCCGGGAAGAATCAGCAAAAGCGCAAGGCCGCAGGCCGCCATCGCGGGACGGCGCTGATGCCGCCTGCGCAGCACAAACAGGCATGCCAGCGCGGTCAGTGCAAAGGCGGCGCTGATGCGCAGAATCTGGTTTACGTCAATCTGAAAATCCAGCATGGATACGGTTTTCCACGCGTCGCTGAGCAGGTGCACGTCGCTCAGAAGCGCGGGCTCCAGCCGGTAGCGCATCTTGTAGCGGCACACCAGCCCGATCATCGCCGAGCCCCACGTGAGCAAAAGGGCGTACACGCAGCGCGCCCGCAGGCTGGCAAAGATCAGCCCGATGAGCCCCGCGCCCAGCGCAAGACCCCACGCCATCCCAAACATCCCCGGCGCTTCCATGGCCCAGCGCAGCACCGCGCCTGCGCTGCCGCGCGCATAGCCCTCCAGCACCAGCGTCAGCCACAGCGCCCACACCGCCGCAAGCGCCGCCGCCCTGATCCGTGCCTTCACCGCACATCGCCCCTTCTTTTTTTCTCCATCCGGCATCATATCACGCATCCGCTTGCCGGGCAAGCCTGTAACAAGTTTTGCCCATTGAGCCCTAAGGCTGTACGAAAAAGGCAAAATGGTGTACAATGTAGGGTATGTGTGGAAACGGAGGGGAGGAACGCACGTGGCTCTGAAGCGGTGCTGGCTGTGGCTCTGCATGCTTTGCATGGCCCTGTGCACGCATGCCCTTGCGTTCTCTGCGCCCGAAGGCACCGGCCGCGCGCTGCTCATCGGCGTGGACGAGTTTGTCTCCCGCCCCAGCGCCTACCCCAGCTCCACCAACAATGTCTACGCCATGCAGTCGCTGTTTCAGCACTCGGCGCTGCCCATGGAGGCGCTGTTGATTCCCGCCGAATCGGTGACGGATGCGCAGAGCCTGACGCGGCTGATTCAGGAAGCCTTTGCAGGCGCGGACGAACACGATGTAAGCTACCTCTACATCTCCACCCACGGCCAGTATGAGCCGGAGCCCGCGCTGCTCTTCAGCGACGGAAACATCGAAGGCGCCGTCACGCCCGCGCAGCTGGAAGCTGCGTTTGAGGGCATCGGCGGCACGAAGGTGATCATTCTGGACGCGTGCAATTCGGGCGCGTTCATCGGCAAGGGGCTGAGCCGCATGCCGCAGGACGTTCACTTTCTGGGCGACGACTTCAAGGTGCTCACCTCCTCCGGCGCGCTGGAGGAAAGCTGGTACTGGTCCAACAAAGGGCAGGGCGCGTTCTACTTCACGCAGGCGCTCACACAGGGTCTGAGCGCGGGCAGCGGCTATCCGGCCGACTCCAACCGCGACGGCGCAGTGACGCTTTCGGAAATCTATCAATACCTGCTGCTGAGCCATGCGGCCTCCACGCCGCAGGTGTATCCCCAGAACGATGATACCGTCATCTACCGCTACGATCCCGACGCCTTTTCCCCCGATCGCTCTCCGGTGATGGACGTGACCTTCTCCGGCTCCACTTTGAGCCGCGACGGAGGAGAGATCAGCATTGAGTTCATCGCCACGCGCCCCACGCGCATCGCCTACCAGATTGTGTACCAGCGGGGCGGCAAGTGGGAGTTTGACAACGCCCAGCTCATCTACGACGGCGCGGAGCGCTTCACCGTGTTTGGCGACGAGCCTGGCGCCATCTCCGCCGGTCACAAGGTGCGCACCGTGCGCCTGGGCCGCCTGGAGGACGAAAGCCACGGCTACGTGCTGGTGCAGCTGGTGTCCATCGACGAAGGCCGCCTGACGGTGCATGCAGGCCGCGTGCTGTGCGTGCCGCCCGATGCGGGCGATCTGCAGTTGACCGCAGAACTCAGCGGCCAGCCGGGCGGAACGGACGGGCGCGAGATGTGCATCTTCATCGGCCACGATTTTCCCTGCGCGCTCAGCGTGGCCATTCTTGATGAAAACGACAAGGTGGTGCACCGCGTGTGCCACCGCCAGTCCACCCGCCCCGCGCGCATCGAGCCCGACGGCAGCGTGTTTTACTGGGATGGACGGCTCAAGGACGGCTCATCCGCCGCCCCCGGTACCTACCGCGTGCGCGCGCAGGCGCACATCAACGACGCAACCATAACGGTGCTTTCCGCCGCTTTTACGATCCAGTAAGGAGGAATATGCAACATGGCACATAAACTGATGGTGGTCATCCCCTGCTACAACGAAGAGGAAGTGCTGCCCGAAACCTCGCGCCGTCTGGTGGACAAGATGGCGTCCCTCGTGAAGAAGGGCCTCATCACCGAGGACAGCCGCGTGCTTCTGGTCAACGACGGCAGCCGCGACCGCACGTGGGAGATGATCTGCGACCTGCACAAGCAGAACCCCCTGTTTGAAGGCGTGAAGCTCAGCCGCAACCGCGGCCACCAGAACGCCCTGCTGGCCGGCCTGATGACTGCCCGCAACCGCTGCGATATCTCCATCTCCATGGACGCCGATCTGCAGGACGACATGGACGCCATGGACCGCTTCATCGAAAAGTACAACGAGGGCTGCGAGATTGTGTACGGCGTGCGCAACAAGCGCGAGACCGACACCTTCTTCAAGCGCGAAACGGCGCTGATGTTCTACCGCCTCATGAAGGCGCTGGGCGTGGACATCACCTTCAACCATGCCGACTACCGCCTCATGAGCAACCGCGCGCTCAACGCCCTTGCCCAGTTTGACGAGGTCAACCTCTTCCTGCGCGGTCTGGCCCCGCTGGCCGGTTTCCAGAGCGACGTGGTGTACTACGACCGCGCCGAGCGCTTCGCGGGCGAAAGCAAGTATCCCTTCAAAAAGATGCTGGCCTTCGCCATCGACGGCATCACCAGCTTCTCCGTCAAACCCCTGCGCCTGATCACCACGGTGGGCATGGTGATCTTCGTGCTGTCGCTGTTCATGCTGCTCTACGCGCTCATCTCCTGGGTGAGCGGTCACACCGTGAGCGGCTGGACCAGCACGCTGGCCTCCATCTGGATGATCGGCGGCATTCAGCTTTTGTCGCTGGGCGTCATCGGCGAATACGTGGGCAAGATCTACAACGAAGCCAAGCGCCGTCCGCGCTTCATCATCGACCGCTACCTGAGCGAAAGCGGCGACGATCCCGTGGTGGATCACCAGAAATAAGCGGAGGAACCAACCGTGACCTTTCCCATTCACGACCCGGCGTATCAGCTGCCGGGTTTTTCCTTGCGCATCCTGACCGAAAGCGATAAGCCGCAGATGATGGCGCTGCAGGACGAAGTGCTTGCCCTGCTGTCCGACCCCCGCTGGTATTTTCCCAGCGAAGAGTGGGAGTTTGACTCATGGCTGGCCGGGCGCGAAGCCGTGGCCTACATGGACGGCGGCAGGATTGCGGGCTACGCGGTCATCAGCCCATGGCTCATCCGCGGCGAACACGCCTATGCCAATGTGCTTGGCCATCCCGCAGAAAACACCTTTGATTTCCACGACGTGCTGGTGCGCCCGGAATACCGCGGCCGCGGCATGCACACGCTGTTTCTCAGGCTGTTCACCCAAACGGTGCGCGCCGAGGGCGGCAGGGCCATCTACGCCACGGTCGACCCGGAGAACACCGCCTCGTGGCACAATTTTGAGAAGGCCGGCTATGCGTGCCTGCTCACCCAGCCTGCGTATGACGGGCGAATCAGAAGGTATTACCGGCTGAAACTCTGACTGCAGCCGCGCCAGAAGCAGCGCTGTCCAAAGGGGCAGTGCTGCTTTTTTGCATGTTTTGAGGCATCCTTCATATGCCCCGGTCTGCATTTGCCTTCCCTCTTTTTCTGCCGGCATGCTGAAAATGACCATATGATACAACTGTTATCTTGACAGCGTTTTTACCCCCGTAGTAAAATAAGATGTTGTACTATGTCATGAACCCGATTTGAGGAAGAGAGGCCAACGCCCCCATGAGCGAAAACACCCTGAGCAAGCAGGCGCTGGAACAGATTGAGAAGCGCCGAACCTTTGCCATCATCAGCCACCCCGACGCCGGTAAGACCACCATGACCGAAAAGCTGCTGCTCTACGGCGGCGCGATCCGTCAGGCCGGCAGCGTCAAAGCCCGCAAGGCCGAGCGCCACGCCACCAGCGACTGGATGGAGATTGAAAAACAGCGCGGCATTTCCGTCACCTCTTCTGCCATGCAGTTTGAATACGACGGCTGCCGCATCAACATTCTGGACACCCCCGGTCACCAGGACTTCTCCGAGGACACCTACCGCGTGCTGGTGGCGGCCGACGCCGCCGTCATGCTCATCGACGCGGCCAAGGGCGTTGAGGCGCAGACCATTAAGCTGTTCAAGGTTTGCCGCATGCGCAACATTCCCATCTTCACGTTCGTTAACAAGATGGACCGCGCGGCCAAGGATCCCTTTGAGCTGATGGAAGAGCTGGAGAACGTGCTGGGCATCCGCTCCTGCCCCATGAACTGGCCCATCGGCGTGGACGGCGACTTCCAGGGCGTGTATCAGCGCGACATCGGCAAGGTGCTGCTGTATTCCGGCGGCAACCACGGCATGAGCAAGGCCGATACGCTCGTCATCGACCCCAACAGCGAAGAGGCCAAGGGCGTGCTGGAGCAGCACTACATCGACCGCCTGAACGACGAGATCGAACTGCTGGACGAAGCGGGCGATCCCTTCGACAAGAAGGCGGTGCTGAACGGCAAGCTGACGCCCCTGTTCTTTGGCTCCGCCGTTACCAACTTCGGCGTGGAGCCCTTCCTCGAGGCGTTCCTCGATATCACCCCGCCGCCGCTTTCCCGCATGGCGGACATCGGCGAGGTGGAACCCACCGAGCCCTACTTCTCCGGCTTCATCTTCAAGATTCAGGCCAACATGAATCCCGCCCACCGCGACCGTCTGGCCTTTGTGCGCATCGTGAGCGGCGAGTTCAAGAAGGGCATGACGGTGTACCATTCCGGCACGGACAAGCAGATGCAGCTCAAGCAGCCCCAGCAGTTCATGGCGGACGAGCGCGAGGCCGTAGAAAGCGCCTATGCGGGCGACATCATCGGCCTGTTCGACCCCGGCTGCTTCCATCTGGGCGACGCGCTGTCCTCCGGCCCCAAGCTGCACTTCTCCTCCATCCCCGTGTTCGCGCCCGAGCACTTCGCCCGCGTGCGTCCCGAGGACAGCATGAAGCGCAAGCAGTTCCTGAAGGGCATCACCCAGCTGGCCGAAGAAGGCGCCATTCAGACCTTCCGCCGCACCGAGACCGGCCGCGAGGAATTCATCGTGGGCGTGGTCGGCGTGCTGCAGTTTGAAGTGCTGGAGCACCGCCTCAAGACCGAGTACGGCGTGAACATGCTCATGGATCGCCTACCCTTCCGCTTCGTGCGCTGGGTTACCTCTTCTCCCAAGCCCGTGGAAGAGCTCAAGCTCACCTCCACCAGCGGCCGCGGCTTCGACAGCGAAGAGCGCGAGGTGCTGCTGTTTGAAAACGAGTGGTCCATCCGCCTGGCCGAGGAAAACAACAAGGGCCTCGAACTGGCCGAGACGGCGATCAGAACCGTGTACGAGTAAGCAGGGGCAGCCTGGACTTTACGTTTCCCATCCTTAACTATGGAAAGAAGGATTTTCTTTATATGATTCGCAACGATATCCGCAACATCGCCATCATCGCCCACGTTGACCATGGCAAGACCACGCTGGTAGACGAAATGCTCAAGCAGGGCGGCGTATTCCGCGAAAACCAGCAGGTGGCGGACCGCGTGATGGACTCCAACGACATCGAGCGCGAGCGCGGCATTACCATTCTGGCCAAGAACACCGCCGTGTTCTACGGCAACACCAAGATCAACATCGTCGACACCCCCGGCCACGCTGACTTTGGCGGCGAGGTGGAGCGCGTGCTGAAGATGGTGGACGGCGTGCTGCTGCTGGTGGACAGCTTTGAAGGCCCCATGCCCCAGACCCGCTTTGTGCTGCGCAAGGCGCTGGATCTGAAGCTGCCCGTCATCGTGGTCATCAACAAGATGGACCGTCCCGACGCCCGCTGCGACGAAGTTGTGGACGAGGTGCTGGATCTGTTCATCGAGCTGGGCGCGGACGAGACCGCGCTGGATCGTCCCATCGTGTACGCCAGCGCCCGTCAGGGTGTGGCCACGCTGGATCTGGACGAGCCCGCGGAAAACCTCAAGCCCCTGTTTGACGTCATCCTCAAGCATGTGCCCGCGCCCGAAGGCGACATGGAAGGCCCCGCTCAGGTGCTGATCTCCACCATCGACTACAACGATTACGTGGGCCGCATCGGCATTGGCCGCATTAGCCGCGGCACCCTCACCGAGGGCATGCAGGTGATCACCACCAATATCGACAACGGCAAAATCAGCCAGCCGCTGCGTCTGAGCGCGCTGTACACCTTCGACGGCCTCAAGCGCGTGCCCGCCAAGGAAGCCTCCATGGGCGACATCGTGGCCATGAGCGGCATTGAGGACATCGGCATCGGCGATACCGTGTGCCATCCTGAAAAGGTGGAGGCGCTGCCCTTCGTCAGCATCACCGAGCCCACCGTGCGCATGACCTTCTCCGTCAACAACAGCCCCTTCGCCGGCCGCGAAGGCGAGTATGTGACCAGCCGTCACCTGCGCGCCCGCCTCATGCGCGAACTGCAGACCGACGTTTCCCTGCGCGTGCTGGAAACCGACAGCCCCGATGCGTTCGAGGTGTGCGGCCGCGGCGAGCTGCACCTTTCTATCCTCATCGAAAACATGCGCCGTCAGGGCTACGAATTCCAGGTATCCAAGCCCCAGGTTCTCTACAAGGAGATCGACGGCGTGAAGTGCGAGCCCGTTGAGCGCATGGTGGCCGACGTGCCCCAGCCCTACGCCGGCGCCGTCATTGAAAAGATCGGCCGCCGCCGCGGCATTCTGGAGAACATGAACGGCTTCGACCGCGTGCGTCTGGAGTTTCTCATTCCTTCCCGCGGCCTGTTCGGCTACCGCAGCGAGTTCATGACCGACACCCGCGGCGAGGGCATCATGTCCAGCGTGTTTGAGCGCTACGAGCCCGTCAAGGGCGATATCCCCCACCGCTCCGTGGGCGCGCTGGTGTGCCACGAGGACGGCGAGGCCAACAGCTACGGCCTGTTCTACGCGCAGGAACGCGGCACCCTGTTCATCGGGCCGCAGACCCCTGTGTACAAGGGCATGATCTGCGGTCAGAACGCGCGCCCCGATGATCTGGTGGTCAACGTCTGCCGTCAGAAGCACGTGACCAACATGCGCAACGCTGCCGCTTCCGAGGACAGCCTGCGTCTGGTTTCCATCAAGCCCCTGACCCTTGAGGAGTGCCTGGAGTTCATCGATGACGACGAGCTGCTGGAGATCACCCCGAAATCCCTTCGCATGCGCAAGCGCGAGCTCAACCACGAGCTGCGCGCCCGCGCCGCCTTCCGCGCCAAGCAGCAACAGCAGCAGCAGGGCTAAAGCCCTGCACCCATTTCCGCTTCGCGGGAGTTGTTTGCAGCGTTTGGGGCTGCGTCCGTAGACCGCCTGAGCACATACGGGTGCTCAGGCTCGGTTGACGGTATTTTCTTTCCCGCTGGTTGGATGGGGCAGGCCGCCGTGGCACGGAGGGTGCCACGGCTCGCTTGCTTTTTACCAAAGGAGGTTTCTTCCGTGAAGAAGAACGTTTGGTTCCGTTTGTTGGCGGTATGCCTTTGTATTTGCATGCTGCCCGTGTTTGCCGTGGCAGAAACCAACGACGGCACGCCTGTCACCCGGTCGGATTTCTCCTTCCGCGTCAATCTGCACCCGGAGGGATTTCCGGACCAGAGCGCGGCGCATCTGGAGGACTGGCAGGCGTTTCTCGGCAAGCTGAGCATTGAGGGCGTGGCGGATGTACAGAGCTTTCTGTCGCCCTACAGCCGCGTGTATTTCGACGGCGGCCTGTGCCTGAACGGCGAAAACAAGCTGCCCTTTGTGTACGACGGCTACTACAGCTACCGCTATCTGCGCTCTCCGGCCATCCGCAACGAGCATCTGCACTTCCAGATGTTCAACTTCTTCCAGTTCATGCTCAAGCCGTACTACTACATGGGTCTGCCCACCCATCTGCCTGCGCTGGTCATGTATCCCGAGGCGGCCATGGAGCTTTTGACTGTGTACTGGATCTACACCGACTGGACCACCTACGGCGAGGGCGACCGCGTGGTTTCCAGCGATTATCTGAAACAGCTGGTTGAGTACTTCCAGTTTTACGGCGGCAATGATTTCAACGACCGTCTCTACTACTTCTTCACCTGTCTGCTCATGGACACCGGTCTGACCGACGTGGTGCTGGAGCGCCTGAACACGGTGGATGTGTGGCTGGATTATCTGGATCCCGATCAGCAGGGGCTGATCATCGATGTGGAGGGCGAAAACGAGAGCTGGATGCTGGGCGAAACCGAGGTGTTCCGCAAGGAAGGCAGCACCTGTACGCTCACGCTGCCCGACGACATGGGCTATGTGTACTCGTTTACCCGCACCCGCGAAGGCGGTGATCTGGACGCGCAGTTCGTGCTTTCCATGGAGGAAGAGGAGCTGCTCAATGTCACGCTGGACATTGACGGCCTGCTCTCCGAGGGCGTGCTGTCCACCTCCGGCCATGCCGAGCTGACCGTCTCCGGCAGCGAATTGTACGTGGAGTACGCGCCGCTGGCGTTCGACTTCCAGGCGACCCGCTCTTCCGAAGCCATGCCCTGCTCCTTCACCCTCAACGCCGACTGGCTGCACCCGGATACCGGCCTGCCTGCCATGGGCTACACCTACGAGGCCGAGCTGCAGGAGCTGCCGCCGGATGTGCTCTTCGATCTGGAATACGATCATCAGGACGACTTCTTCCACCTCAACGAGAGCTTCCTCAATGAGTACAAGGAGCGCTACCTGCCCACCATCGCGCTGTCGATGGTACCCTTTCTGCTCGAGATGCCCGCCGGCGTCATCAGCGATACCGTCGCATTTTTGGAGGAGACCGGCATTCTGGCCGTCCTCGGTATTGAATAACGGAGGAATTCCATGCAGGATAAGCCTTTGGAGAAAAAAAGCCAGAGCCCGCTGTACCAGCAGCTGATGAGCCGGCTGAAGAATGATATTGTGGCCGGCGTGTATCCTGCCGGCGCGCGCATCCCGTCCGAGCAGCTCCTGTGCGACACCTACGGCGTAAGCCGCGTGACCGTGCGCAAGGCCATGCTGGATCTGGTGCAGGAGGGGCTGCTGGTGCGCCGTCAGGGCAAGGGCACCTTTGTGGCGGATGAGCGCATCCAGCGCGATCTGCAGCAGATTACCAGCTTCTCTGCCGCCTGCCGTCAGATGGGCCACACCGCCTCCGCGCGCCTCATCAGCGCCGAGCTGGTGGAGGCCGTTGGCGACGACGCCGAAAAGCTGGGCGTGGAAAAAGGCAGCATGCTGGTGGAAATCTGCCGCCTGCGCCTGTGCGACGGCGAGCCCGTGATGCTGGAGATCAACCGTTTTCCGGAGAGCTTTGGCTTCCTGCTGGAGGAAAGCGCCGAGGAATCCCTCTACGCGCTGCTCACCCAGCGCGGTGTAAAGCCCACCTCCGCCGTGCATGATATCTCTCTGGGTCATGCCACGCCGCTGGTGAGCCGCCACCTGGGCTGTGCGCAGGGCGATGCGCTTTTGCTTCTGGACGAGCTGGTGCTGGATCAGCACGGCGAGCCGCTGCACCTGAGCCGCCAGTGGATTCGCGGCGACAAGTACACTTTCAGAATCTGATTTTAGGAGAACCTCATGGCCAAATTCGCCCTTTTCGTGGATCTGGAAAACTGCGGCGCGAAGGTGGAAACCCTGCTTTCCGTACTGGAAAAGGTCAAGATCCGCGGCGATATCCTGCTGGGCAAGGTGTATGGCTACACCGACAAGTATTCCGACCTGAAGGAAGTGCTGCTCAGCAACACCTTCACCGTTGTGCCCAGCCTGCGCTACGGCATCAGCCAGAAGAACAACGCCGACATCCTGCTGGTCATCGACGCGCTGGAGGTGGCCTACACCAACCCGCTCATCGACAGCTTCTGCATCGTCTCCGGCGACAGCGATTACACGCCGCTGGTGGGCAGGCTGAAGAGCATGGGCAAGTTTGTGCTGGGCATCAGCCGCTCGGCTGCTGCCAGCAACATTTTCATCAACGCCTGCAACGAGTTCCAGTTCCTCGAAAATGTGGGTGCGCGCACCCGCAAGCCCAGCGGCAAGAAGAAGGCCGCCGCCGACAAGGAGCCGCTGGACGAGCAGGAGCTCAACAAGATTCTCGTTGACATTCTCGGAGAGCAGACCGAGCGCGACGAGCTGTACGCCAGCGAGCTCAAGGGCATCCTGCTGCGCCTGAGGCCGGATTTCAGCGAGAAGGCCTTTGGCTGCGCCACGTTTGGCAAGCTGCTGGATAAACTCAGCCGTCAGTACGGCGCGCTGGTCATCCGAAGCGACAATTTCAACGTCATGGTCTCCATCGCCCAGACGGGCAAGGAGGCTGAAACCGCGCCGGAGATCAACCGCGACAACTGGCGTGCGCTCCTTGGCGAGCAGCTGGCCCGCTATAAGGAGGACGGCTTCGAGCGCATCAACCCCTCCATCCTCAAGGCCGATATTCAGGCCAGTTACCCGGCCTTCTCCGAAAAGGCGCTGGGCTTCAAGCGCTTCAGCGACCTGCTCAAGGCCATGGAAAAGGACAAGCTGATCACCGTGGAAATGGATGAGCAGCGCAACATGCTCATCCGCGTATCCTGACAAGGGAGGTTCGGATCATGCCCAAAGGATTTGTACGCACTGCTGCTGTGAGCGTTCCCGTGCATCTGGGAGATGTGGACGCCAACGTGAAGGAAATCATCGCCGCGATGGAAAAACTGCGCCAGTCCGGCGTGCAGGCGGCGGTGTTCCCGGAATTGTGCCTGACCGGCTATACGCTGGGCGATCTGCTTTTGCGCCCTGCGCTGCAGCGCGCGGCATGGAACGGCATGCTCACCATCGCTAAAAAGGCCACGAAGATAGCGGTCATCGTGGGGTTGCCCGTTTGTCATCACGGACGGCTGTACAACTGCGCTGCTGTGCTGCATGGCGGCCGTGTGCAGGGCTTTGTGCCGCAGGTGAATCTGCCCAAGGGCAGCCTGTTTGCCAGCGGCGAAGACGTGTTTGAAGAGATCGAAGTGAACGGCGAGACCGTTGCGCTGAGTGCAGAGCAACTTTTTCATCTGAGCGGCTGTGTTTTCGGTGTGGAGATCTGTCAGGATTTGTGGGCGATCAACGCTCCCAGCACCCGTCTGGCGGCTTCCGGGGCGGACGTCATTTTCAATCCTGCTGCGTCCAGCGCTCAGTTTGGCAAGCAGGACCGCCGCCTGCAGCTGATGCGCGAGCACAGCGCCCGCCTGTGCGCCGGTTATGTGTATGCCAGCGCCGGATTTGGCGAAAGCACCGGCGACCATGTGTACGATGGCTGTACGCTGATTTGCGAAGCGGGCGATGTGCTGGCCGAAGGCAAGCGCTTCTGCTTTGAAGGCGGCATGGCCATTGCGGATATCGACGTGGAGTCGCTGCGCTACCAGCGTCAGAAGGACGAAATCTTCTGCACCAGCGAAAAGGCCGATGTCGTCTTCTGCGATCTCTACGGCGCGGCCGATGCTGCGCTGCCCCTCATCCGCCCCATCGAGCCCCTGCCCTTCGTACCCAAGACCGACGAGGGGCTGGAGGAAATCGCGCAGATCCAGTGCATGGGTCTGGCCTCCCGCCTGCGCGCCATCCACTGCGAAAACATCGTCATCGGCGTCTCCGGCGGTCTGGATTCCACCCTTGCGCTGCTCATTGCCGCCCGCACCTTTGACATGCTGGGCATCTCACGCAAGGGCGTCCACGCCATCACCATGCCCGGCATGGGCACTGGCGCCCGCACCAAGACCAACGCCGACCGCCTGATGGAGGCGCTGGATGTATCCGCCAGCGAGATTCCGATCGCGCCTGCGGTGCGCCAGCACTTTGCCGACATCGGCCACGACGAGAGCAACCACAACGTCACCTACGAAAACGCGCAGGCCCGCGAACGCACGCAGATCCTGATGGATTATGCCAACAAGGTAAACGGCATCGTGCTGGGCACCGGCGACCTGAGCGAGGAAGCGCTGGGCTTCTGCACCTACAACGGCGACCACATGAGCATGTACAACGTCAACTGCACCGTCACCAAAACCTGCCTGCGCAGCCTGACCCGCTACGTGAGCGCGCACAGCTTTGACGAAACCGTGGCCGCCATCTGTCAGGACGTGGTGGATACGCCCGTGAGCCCGGAGCTTTTGCCCGTAACCGAGGGCGAGCTCAACCAGCGCACCGAGGATATCCTGGGCGATTACGCGCTGCATGATTTCTACCTCTACCACTTCGTGAACGACGGCGCGGATCGTGAAAAGCTGAAGCTGCTTGCGCAGCATGCCTTCCGCGGCGTGTACAGCGACGAGCAGATTGAAAAGCAGCTGGGCACCTTCCTGTGGCGGTTCCGCACGCAGCAGTTCAAGCGCAGCTGCGCGCCGGACGGCCCGCAGGTGGGCCCCGTCAGCCTGAGCCCGCGCGGCGGCTGGGATATGCCCAGCGACCTGGCCAATATGCTGTGATCACAGCCAGAAGAAGGACCGATCGGTCCTTCTTTTTTGCTCGTTTTTTGCATAAAAAATATGGAGTAAGCCTTGACAAACTTCTCCAACAATGCTAAACTCCCTCGTGGTTAGACAAGATTAACTCTTGGTGAAGAGTATCGGAGGATCGCGATGAATCTCATGGAAGCTCAGGTCGGCAAGGAATACATCGTCCAGCGTATCGAAAGCGATGACGAGGAGATGGACGCTTTTCTGTTTTCTCTGGGATGCTACAGCGGCGAGCCCATCACCGTCGTCTCCCGCAAGCGCGGCGGCTGTGTGGTGTCCATCAAGGATGGCCGCTATAACATCGATTCGCAGCTGGCTTCAGCCATCATCGTCTGAGCCGGAGACGAGAAAAAACGCAGCAGGGCTGCTGCGCCTTTTTTTCACCGAATAGTTAGTCTTGATTAACCCGTGATGAAACAAATGGTTTCGTCCGTCATATACATACGTCATCCGGGAGGAAACGGTATGAGAATTGCTTTGACGGGTAACCCCAACAGCGGTAAAACCACCATGTACAACGCCCTGACGGGCCGCAACGAGCGCGTAGGCAACTGGGCCGGCGTGACCGTGGAAAAGAAGGAGCATCCCATTAAGCGCAGCTTTTACAACGGCAGCGAAGAGCTGATTGCCGTTGACCTGCCCGGCGCATACTCCATGTCTCCCTTCACGTCGGAAGAGAGCATCACCAGCGGCTATGTGAAGAATGAAAACCCCGACGTCATCATCAACATCGTGGACGCCACCAACCTGAGCCGCAGCCTCTTCTTCACCACGCAGCTGCTGGAGCTGGGCATGCCCGTTGTGGTGGCGCTCAACAAGGCCGACGTGAACCAGAAGAAGGAAACCAAGATTGACACCGCCGCGCTCAGCCAGAAGCTGAACTGCCCCGTGGTGGAAACCGTGTCCACCTCCGGCGGCCACAACGGCCTGGAGAAGGTGATCGCCGCTGCGGTTGCGCAGGTGGGCAAGGGCCAGCAGGCTCCTTACGTGCAGGGCGACATCGACCTGACCGACAAGAAGGTTGTGGAAGAAGCCGACCGCAAGCGCTTCCAGTTTGTCAACTCCGTGGTGAGCAAGGTGGAAACCCGCAAGATCCTCACCAAGGATAAGAACTATCAGGACAAGATCGACGCCGTCATCACCAATCCCATCGCCGGCATCCTGATCTTTGCCGTGGTCATGTTCCTGGTGTTCGACATCTCCCAGTCCACCCTCGGCCCGTGGATTGCCGACACGCTGGTTGGCTGGATTGAGATGTTCCAGGAGTGGGTGGCCGGTCTGGTGGCGAATGCCTCTCCGCTGCTGCAGGCCCTGCTGGTGGACGGCATCATCGGCGGCGTGGGCGCCGTGGTGGGCTTCCTGCCGCTGGTCATGGTCATGTATTTCCTGATCGCCCTGCTCGAGGACTGCGGCTACATGGCCCGCGTGTCCGTCGTGCTTGACCCCATCTTCAAAAAAGTCGGCCTGTCCGGCAAGTCCGTCATCCCCTTCGTCATCGGCACGGGCTGCGCCATTCCCGGCGTCATGGCCTGCCGCACCATCCGCAACGAGCGCGAGCGAAAGGCGACCGCCATGCTGACCCCCTTCATGCCCTGCGGCGCCAAGCTGCCCGTCATCGCCCTGTTTGCCGGCGCGTTCTTTGAGGACGCCAGCTGGGTGGGCACGCTGATGTATTTCGCGGGCATCCTGCTCATCTTTGTGGGCTCGCTGCTGGTGAACAAGGTGACCGGCCACAAGAACCGCAAGAGCTTCTTCATCATGGAGCTGCCCGAGTACAAGATTCCCAGCCTCAAGCGCGCGACCCTTTCCATGCTGAGCCGCGGCTGGGCCTACATTGTGAAGGCCGCCACCATCATCCTGCTGTGCAACACCGCCGTGCAGATCATGCAGACCTTCACCTGGAGCTTCCAGGTGGCCGAGACGGCCGAGCAGTCCATCCTGGCCTCCATCGCCCATCCCTTCGCTTACGTGCTGGTGCCCGTCATCGGCGTGCTGAGCTGGCAGATGGCTGCCGCCGCCGTGACCGGCTTCATCGCCAAGGAAAACGTGGTTGGCACGCTGGCCGTGTGCTTTGTGGGCCTTGAGAACCTCATCGACACCGAGGAGCTGGCCCTGATGGAAGGCGCCGGCACCGAAGTGGCCACGGTGTTTGCCATCACCAAGGTTGCCGCTCTGGCATACCTGATGTTCAACCTCTACACCCCGCCGTGCTTTGCTGCCATCGGCGCCATGAACTCCGAAATGAAGGACAGGAAATGGCTGTGGGGCGGCATCGCGATGCAGCTGTGCACCGGCTTCTCCATCGGCTATGTCGTGTTCCAGGTGGGCACCCTCATCACCACCGGCTCCTTCGGCGCTGGCTTCCTGCCGGGTCTGATCGCCGTGGCTGCGATGGCTGCCATCCTGATCCACCTCATCCGCAAAGCCGACAAGAGCCTCAAGGCGGAGTACCAGCTCAAGAAGCAGGCCTGATCAATTCAAGTCAAGGAGAAGTCATTTATGACCAACGTCATCGTCATTCTCGTGCTGCTGGCTGTGCTGGGCGCAGCCGCAGGCTATGTGTACCGCGCCAAGAAGCGCGGCGAGAAATGCGTAGGCTGCCCCTATGCCAAGCAGTGCGGCGCCGCAGGCGGATGCCGCTGCGAGGGCAAGTAAACGAAACGAAAGAAGGAGCTGTCGCGGGTGTAATAAGCTGAAAGAGTATTTTTAGTATCAACGATAACCATGATAGTCAAAATGGGGATGATGACTTCCTTGTGTTCCGAGATGTAATGAATGAGATGTACGCCAAGGACATAAGCAAGAAAATCCGGTCTAACATGGAACGGAGCGGTATTAGTCTGCTCCGTTTTTAAATTCTTGCAATGATAAAAATGATAAAAAACATATATTGGTTGAAACTTTTTGCCCTTTAGTAGAATCAAATATTACTGAAAGGTATGAAGGAGGTGACACACCTTGAACTTATTTTCCGGGAAAAAAGATCAAACAAACAAAACGTTAATAGAAAAAATCATTTTGGAAAAGTACAATCAGTATTATCGGTTGGCATACAGCTATGTACATAACGAAGCAGATGCTAATGACATTGTACAGACTGGGGCTTATAAGGCATTGCGAAGCAGCCATACTTTGAAGGAGCCTGAATTTGCAGAAACTTGGGTGTACCGTATCATGCTTAATGAATGTTTACGACAGTTTAAACATCCCCAATTTCTTTCTTATGAAGCCATGCAAGAAGAAAAAGGGGGAGAATTTGAAGGTGCTGAGGATAGTTATGCGGATATTGATTTGCAAAGAGCATTAGAGGCACTTGAAGAAAAAGATAAGGCAATTATTATTTTGAAATACTTTGAGGATAAAAAACTCGAGGAAATTGCAGATATTTTGGACGAAAATGTTAACACAATTAAAAGCAGGTTATATCGCAGTATGAAGAAACTTCGTAGTACTCTTTCCGGTGAAATAGATGGAAAAGAGCAATGTTTGGCAAAGAAATAGGTAGGTGACAATATGAGATATCATTTTTCAGAAACGAAAAAACAGAATGATTTTGTTGAAGAAAAACTTCAAGTATTAAAAGAAGAATACCAAAAGCCCCAAATGTCCCAAAGTCAGTTAGCGGAATTGCGGAAGAGAATGAAGGAGGCTAATATGGCAGATAAAATGGAACTTAATAGAAAAAGAATGGTGAAATACACAGCTACAGCTGCAGCACTGATAGGCGCATTTATGATTTTGCCCAATACATCAGCGACAATAGTACATGCAATGGAGCAGATACCAATTATCGGTCAGCTTGTAGAGGTTGTAACATTCCGAGATTATGAATTTGATTCGGATAGAAATAAGGCAGATGTTGATGTTTCGGTAATGAAACCAAATGAAGAATTTGAAAATAGTGAAGTAAAGGACAACTTGGAACGTTCAACAGCTGAAATAAATGCAGAAATTCAGAAAATTACAGACGAATTAGTGGCAGATTTTGAAACTCACTTAGAGGATGAAATGGGGTATCAGGATATTGTTGTGAAAAGTGAAGTATTAACAACAACACAGGATTATTTCACATTAAAACTATTCTGTTACCAAGGAGCTGGAAGTGGCTATCAGTGGAATTACTTTTACACCATTGATTTGAATACAGGTGAGCGTCTGCAATTAAAAGATATTTTTAAAGAAGGTACAGACTATATTACACCAATCAGTGAAAATATCAAGGAACAAATGCAAGCACAAATGACAGCTGATGATAATGTGCATTATTGGTTGAATGATGAAATTGAAGAATGTAATTTTAAGACGATAACAGATGAGACATCTTTCTATGTGAATGAAAAAGATAATGTGGTAATCAGCTTTAATGAGGGCGAAGTTGCACCCATGTATATGGGAGCAGTAGAGTTTGAAATTCCGGTAGATGTATTGAGTGATATACGAAAGTAAAATTTCAGTTTGGGCATGAGCTTGCCAGTAATCAAAAGTGAATAAAGCATGACTTTATAGCCATTGTGGAGAAATCTACAGTGGCTTTTTTCATGCAATGAAATGTGGGGTACTAAAAAGTCCTTGACATTTCGTTTCAGGTGCGACAGCTCCTTTTTTTGCTGATTCATCAAAGAATGCTGCTGATGATCAAATACAGGCCATACACCAGCATCAGCGCGCCCGCCGCGCGGCGGATGAGCTGCTGGTGCGTCCTCAGCCAGCCCAGGATGCCCTTGAGCCACTGGTAAAACAGCATCACAGCCAGCATGGGCAGGCACAGGCCCAGCGCAAACACCGCCAGCGATACGATGCCCGTCCACATGGTGGCGTTGTTGGCGCTGGCAGCCAGCATGAGCGCATTGGCCAGCACCGGGGTGAGGCAGGGCGTCCACGAAACAGCGATGAGCAGGCCGAAGGCAAACGAACCCCAGAAGCCGCTCATGGTGGGATGGAAACGGCTCATCACGCCGGGCATGCGCACGTTGGGGTGCAGCACATCCAGCATCCACAGGCCGAACACCAGCATGAACACGCCGGTGATCACATTCAGCGTGCCGCGGTCGGTGTTTTTCAGCACCGATCCCAGCGCGCCCGCGCCAGCGCCCATCAGGGTAAACAGCAGCACAAAGCCGCACAGCAGGCCCAGGCAGCGCCTGAGCACCGTGCTCCAGCCCCGGCTGTCCTTCTCGCCGCCCACCAGATACATGGCATACACCGGCAGCATGGGCAGCACGCAGGGCGACACAAAGGCCAACAGCCCGCCGCCCAGCATCGCCCACAGCGACATGGCCTGCGGCGCCGCTACGGTTTGCAGCAGACCCATTTACTCAACCGCCTTTCTCACAGCGCCCATCGCATCCAGCTGAGCGGTCATCTGCTCCAGCGTGAGCATGTAGGCAGCGCCGGCCTCCAGCGTGCCGTCAGGGTTCACGAACAGCGAGGTAGGATAGCCCGGCACGCCCACGATCTGCGATACCAGTCCGTCCTCGTCCTCAAAGAAGGTCATGTCATGCATGCCGAAGCGCTCCTTCACGTTTTCGGTGTTGGAGGCGTCCTCGCCAGCCCAGGGGTGCACCAGCACCACCTGCAGGCTGTCCTCCTCATACAGATCGGTCAGCTTGCGGATATCGGGCATTTCCTGCATGCAGTACTGGCACCACTCGGTAAAGAAGTTCACCAGCACCACCTTGCCCAGATAGGGGCTCAGGTCCAGCTTGGAGTATTCCTTCAGGATGCCCGTCACATCGGGCTTGGCATTTTCCTCAGCCATGGCGGGCAGGGCCAGCATCATCAGGCAGAGCATGAGAATAAAGGTTCTTTTGAGCAGCTGTTTCACAGTTGCATACCTCCTACATTTGTTGATTCTATCATACCAGATTTCAGCGTTTTGAAACAACTGGTTCATTCTGACAGTAAATCCTGCAAGAATGCAATTTATGATTTAAAAAATTCATTTTATAAAAAGTACATGAAAATACAACTTTCGTACTTTACGGCTAAATATAATAGTGTTATAATCTTTTCCAAGCCGTTCCCATTTGCAGACGAAATATTCCATTTGCAGGATGCCGGCTTTTTTCTTTCAAACAAGTCCTGACTGGAGGAATGTTCATATGCCTTGTGAAATTTCCATGCGCTGCCGCGCTCTGTCCCCTTCCGCCACGCTTGCTGTGGACGCCAAAGCCAAGGCCATGCGTGCCGAGGGCATCGACGTAATCGGCTTTGCCGCTGGTGAGCCGGATTTTGACACGCCCGTGGTGGTGCGCAACGCTTTTAAGGACGCGCTGGACCGCGGCCAGACCCGCTACACGCCCGTAGCCGGCACGCTGGAGCTGCGCACGGCCATTGCCTCCCGCATGCTCAACGACCACGGCCTGCGCTACGACATGGACGAAATCATCGTCTGCAACGGCGCCAAGCACGCCCTGTACAACGTGTTCCAGGCCATCCTGAACCCCGGCGACGAGGTGATCGTGGATAAGCCCTGCTGGGTTAGCTATCCCGAGATGGTGCGCATGGCCGAGGGCCGTCCCGTATTCCTCAACTGCCCGGAATCCCAGGGCTTCCTGCCCAAGATGGACGACCTGGTCAAGTGCATTTCCCCGCGCACCAAGGCGTTCGTCCTCAACACGCCCTCCAACCCCAACGGCTGCGTGTGGACCCGCGAACAGCTGCAGGCGCTGGCGGATCTGGCCGTGGAGCACGACTTCTACATCATCGCCGATGAGATTTACGAAAAGCTGGTCTATGACGGCGTGCAGCACTACTCCATCGCCTCTTTCAGCCCCGCCGTCAAGAACCGCACCATTCTCATCAACGGCGTCAGCAAGGCCTATGCCATGACCGGCCTGCGCATCGGTTACGCCTGCGGCCCCAAGGAAGTCATCGGCGCGATGGTCAAGTACCAGTCCCACGCCACTTCCAGCGCCAACTCCGCCGCCCAGCACGCTGCTGCCGTAGCGCTGACCATGGATCAGACCCCGGTGGAAGAGATGCGTCAGGCCTTTGAGCAGCGCCGCAACAAGTTGGTGGAGCTGGTCAACGCCATTCCCGGCCTCAGCTGCCGCACGCCCCACGGCGCTTTCTACATCATGATGAACATCCACGGCATTCAGGGTAAGTCCATCAAGGGCAAGACCATCGACGGCAGCCTGTCCTTTGCGGAGCTTTTGCTGGAGCACGCCCACGTCGCCGTCGTTCCCGGCGTGGCCTTCATGGCCGAGGGCTACTGCCGCCTGAGCTACGCCACCTCTATGGAAAACATCATCGAGGGTCTGCGCCGCATTGCAGATTTTGTGAAGGAGCTGAAGTAAATGCTCGAGTTCAGCAAAAAGACCAACATGCTCATGCAGGCCAACTACCGGTATGAGCTGCAGGATGTGGAGGAACCCAACCTCTACCGCGACATTTTCGACTATCAGTCCATCCCCAAGATTGCTTTCAACAACCGTCACGTGCCGCCCAACATGCCCAGCGAAATCTGGATGACGGACACCACCTTCCGCGACGGTCAGCAGAGCGTGAGCCCCTTCACGCCCAAGCAGATCGAGCATCTCTTCAAGCTGGAAAGCCGTCTGGGCGGCCCCTACGGCCTGGTCAGGCAGAGCGAGTTCTTCCTCTACACCGACAAGGACCGCGAGGCGCTGGAGCGCTGCCAGGCGCTCGGCCTGCGCTTTCCCGAAATCACCACGTGGATTCGCGCCAACGAAAAGGACTTCAAGCTGGTCAAGGCCGCCGGCGTGCGCGAGACCGGCATTCTGGTCTCCTGCTCGGATTACCACATTTTCAAGAAGATGCACCTCACCCGTTCGCAGGCGATGGACAAGTACCTGGGCATTGTCAAGGCGGCGCTGGAGCAGGGCATCGTGCCGCGCTGCCACTTTGAGGACATCACCCGCGCCGACTACTACGGCTTCGTGCTGCCCTTTGCTGAAAAGCTGATGGATCTGGCCAACGAGTCCGGCATTCCCATCAAGATCCGCGCGTGCGATACCATGGGCTACGGCGTCAGCTATCCCGGCGCGGCTCTGCCCCGCAGCGTGGCCGGTATCATCTACGGCCTCAACCACTACGCGCAGGTGCCCTCCGAGCAGCTGGAATGGCACGGCCACAACGACTTCTACAAGGTGGTTTCCAATGCTGGCACGGCGTGGCTGTACGGCTGCTCGTCCATCAACTGCTCGCTTCTGGGCATTGGCGAGCGCACCGGCAACTGCCCGCTGGAAGCCATGGCGGTGGAGTATCAGTCCCTGCGCGGCGAGACCGGCGGCATGGACCTGACCGCCATCACCGAGATTGCCGAATACATGGAGCGCGAAATCGGCATTGAAATCAGCCCGCGCCAGCCCTTCGTGGGCCGTCACTTCAACGTGACCCGCGCCGGTATCCACGCCGACGGTCTGCTCAAGGATGAGGAAATCTACAACATTTTCAACACCTCCACCATCCTCAACCGTCCCGCGCTGGTGGCCGTGGACAGCCACAGCGGTCTGGCCGGCGTGGCGCACTGGATCAACAGCTACTTCCGCCTGCAGGGCGAGCACATGCTGGACAAGAAGGATCCCCTTGTTGTCGAAATGAAGGAAAAGATCGACGATCTCTACTCCCAGGGCCGCAACACGGTCATGGGCGACGAAGAGCTGGAGATCATGGTTCGCGACTGCAACGTAGACCGCTACGAACGCCTCCTCTTCCACAAATCGTAAGGGGCTGTAAGGGGCTGAGCCCCTTAACCCACTCTCTGAGCCTTCCGTAGGAAGGCTCAGGGGGTGTTTTTTTGTGTTTGGGGCTGCAAATAAGACCGCCGTGGCACGGAGGGTGCCACGGCTCGCTTGTCGGTATGTTTCTTTTTGTTTGTTGGATGGGTCAGACCGCCCCTCCTCGGAAGGAGTCGGGGCTCGCTTGAGCGCAGTGGGAACGCCGCTGCGGCGGCTACACCTCATCAGTCCCTTCGGGACAGCTTCCCCTCAAGGGGAAGCTTGCGCAGTTGGCTGCACACCCAACTTGCGTGTTCTAACTTGTTTATTGTGTTGGAAAGAGAACGCACGCCTTCCAGCTTCCCCTTGGCAAGGGCTGCCTGTCTGCGAAGCAGCCAGGCAGTTTCGCCTTTGGCGAAATGGCATGTATCGAATCAGAGATTCGATACATGTCACCGTTCGGAAGCTCCCGCGTAGCGGGTGATGAGGTGGCCAGTTCCTCGCCAAAACGACAAACATAGGAACTTGCCGCCATCGGGCGCACACGCAGGTGCGCCCCTACAAGGCCACAAAACAAGTCTCCTTTGCAAACACAAAAAAGCCCGATCACTTTCGTGATCGGGAATTGGAATGCGGCAGCGACCTACTCTCCCGGGCCGTCTCCAGCCAAGTACCATCGGCGTGCTGAGGCTTAACTTCTGTGTTCGGAATGGGAACAGGTGGAACCCTCAGGCCATTACCACCGCAATTTG
>JAQXJZ010000085.1 GCA_029009515.1 bacterium | reverse complement strand
CCAGATAGTCGCGGGCGTAATAGCGGCCCACCTCTTCCGACCAGGAGGTGTTGTACAGCTTGGCCAGGCACTTCGTGAGGGTGGTCTTGCCGCAGCTTTCGGTGCCGGCGATGAGCACCTTCTTGGCAAAGAAGGGACGCGCCGCGCCAAGGATGTAGTGCCAGTTGCCCAGAATGTTCTGGCGGATGTCCGTGGCGGAGATGGGATAGCGCGTGCGCTTGGGGTCAAACAGCTCCACCTTGGACTCCGGGAAGTACTGAGCCAGCGTCTCGCCGTACTCCATGTCGCCCACGAAGAACGCGTCGATGGGCTCGCCCACCACCTCGCGCATGCGCTGGCTCCACTTTTCCCAGCCCTGCGGATAGACGGGAATGTCCGTCTCATCCAGCACCTTCACGCTGATGTGGCCGATATCCTGCACCTGCTGGCTGATCCACTGCTTGCGCAGGCGGTAGGAAATTTCCGGAATGCCGGCCTCGCGGCAGATATCACGGGTCTGGTCCGCATTGTCGGAGATGACCACCACCAGCTGCTCGCAGCGTGTGGAAGCCTCGATCATCTGATAGAGATGGCCGCGGTGCGGCGGCAGAAAACGTCCGAAGTAAACGCCGGTTTTGTACATCATCATGCTCCTCCTTTTTCAGGTCAGGGATGATCGTAATGCTGGGCAGTGCCGTCGGCATACCGGATCTCCAGCGATCCATCCGCCAGCACAAACGCGTAGTGATCAGGTCCGGCGCTCAGCGCAAGCACCGGCTGAGGGAAGGTGAAATCCGCCTTGCTGTGCCGGTCAAAGGAATGCACGAGCACCTCGCCGTCAGCCGTGAGCGCCAGCGCGGCATTTTCGCCCGCAGCAATGCGCTGCACATTCTCCCAGGCGGGAATGTGCGCGGTGGTGCTGTTCACGCGGCCCTGCGCATCAATGCCCATGGCGTAGCCGCGCGAAAGCGCGTACGTGCTGCACCAGACGTCGCCTAGTGCAAGGCTGGGATGAGATGCCTGCCCGTCGGCAATCAGGCCGTAGCTTCCGGCCCAGATGCCATGTACGCCCGCAAGCTCCTGCAGGAAGGGATACTGGTGATATCCGGTGGTGATCACCTCACCGCTGTGCAGAAGCAGGAAGGAATCGTAATCACCGGCGGCGATGGCCTTCACACCGCCAAAGAGCGATACATCCGCCTGCGCGTGGGTGTTGTCGCCGCAGGCAAGCACATGGCCGTCTTCCGTCAGACCCAGCGTGTGGCGCGCACCGGCGGCCACATAGGTCACGTTCTGCCAGCCGGACACATCCAGCTGACCGTAGGTGTTGTCGCCATAGGCAGCCACCGTGCCGTCCTCGCGCAGGAATACGGTGTGATGATGTCCCGTGGCCACGCGGCCCTCCGGCATCAGCGTTGGACGCGGCGTGGGGGTAGGCGTAGGCGTGGGTGTGGGAGTTGGCGTAGGCGTTGGAGTGGGACTGGGCGTGACCGTGGGCTGCGCCGTCTCAGCCATCATGACCGGAACCGCCGTGGGTTCAGGCGTGGGAGTGGGCGTGGGCGTAGGGGTGGGTGTGGGTGTCGGAGTAGGCGTGGGAGTCGGGGTTGGCGTAGGCGTAGGCGTAGGCGTGGGGCTGGGCGTAGCCGTGGGCAGCGTGGCCTCGTAGGCGCTCTGCGCCACCTGATACAGCGACATTGCCGGTTCATACTTGCGCACCTGCGCAGCCATGCGCGCGGATTTGGCGTACTCGCCTTCTTCGTACAGCTTCAGCGCCTTGTGATAGGTGCATTCCTGCGCCAGCACATCCGCCTGATCGGCATAGGCCAGATAGGCCTCGCTCTCGTTTTCCACCGGCTGGCTGAGGATGTCCAGCGCCGCGTCGTAATCGCGGTTGTAATCGGCAATGCCCGCGCCTTCCAGCACGGCGGCGTAGTACAATTCTTCTTCCGCGTTGTCGCGCAGCCAGTCCAGCTGAACCTGCATTTCCTCATACTCACCAGCAAAGGCGTGGTTGCGCGCCTGCTGGTAGGTCTTTTCCGGGCGCTGGGTAACGTACATCCACACGCCCGCCACCAGCGCGGCGGCCAGCAGGAGGGTCAACAGCACGGCCATGCGCACAAAGCGGCCGTTTTCGCGGGAGCCGTTGTGTTCCATGCTCGTCCCTCCTTACTTGGAAATGGTGTTCATGAACACCTTGAGGCTGTTGTTGGAGTTGATGCCGTTGCTGGTGGACAGCACCACGTACACATCGTCGATGCCGTGGTAACGGAGCAGCTCGGCAAAGGTGCCGCCCGCTTCCTGCTCGTCAAAGTAGCTGGCGCGCAGGTCGGTCATGTGCACCTCGCCGTAATAGGGCAGCAGATACGGCAGGAACACGTTGCCAAACGAGTCGCTGATGAGCAGCGCCTTGCGTCCGCTGCCAAAGCCGGTTTCAAACCTGCGCCACGGCTGGCGGCTGTTGTTGATGTAGGCGGTATAGGTGTTGGATTTGTAGTTCATGAAGGCGATTTCGTCTTCATCCGTCAGCTTTTTCAGCACCGTGCTGCGGGTGGGTGCGAGCGGATAGAGCAGGTGCAGCCAGTCCTCGCGGCCGGCCTTATCGCGCTTCATGATGCGGCTCAGGTACTCATATTCCTCAAAGGGCAGGGTGGGATAGCCCCTGCTTTCCATGATGGCGTTCACCGCGTACCACGCGCCCAGCGGCGTCCAGTGGTGATCGGTGTAGTAGTAGATGTCCTGCTTGTCCACCATGGCGTCGTTGAGGATGGCCGGAGCGTCGTGAATGTTCACGCCCTCCACCACCTGCGTCTGCAGGGCTTCCTCCATGGTGCTCTCCCATGCAGTGTAGATGGACGTGCGGCGCGTGACCGCCGTGCCAACGCCCGCCACAGGCACTTGCAGATAATGCACCTCGCCGTCCTCAGGCAGCAGGCCCTTGAGGTAGTTGAGCGCCTCGGCAAAAATCATCACGTTTTCCGCCGTGTAGGAATACTTGCGGCTGGTCTCGCCCGATTTTTCAATCAGGTGCAGCGTGTACACCTCATCCGGATCCAGCGGCACGATCACCTTGGGCGTAGGCGTGGGAACCGGCGTGGGGCTGGGCGTGGCGGTGGGTTCCGGCGTAGGTGTGGGCGTGGGCTCCGCCGTGAGCGTTGCAGTGGGCGCAGCGGTAGGCGTGGCCGTGGGCTGCGCGGTCTGCGTCACCACAACTGGAGCCGCCGTAGGTTCAGGCGTGGATATGGGGGTAGGCTCTGGTGTAGGCGTCGGCGTAGGAGTGGGCGTGGCCGTAGGCGTGGGCGACGGCGTGGCCGTGGGGGTCGGCGTGGGCGTAGGAGCAGCAGTAGGCGTGCTGGTGGGCGGAAGGATTTCCTCCTCTTCCTCAAACGCCTCTTCCACAGGCTCTTCCCATTCTTCCTCCCAGTCTTCGTCCGACGCATCCGCCGTCAGCAGCGCGTCAATGCGCGCCTGCTCCTGCATCTGGCGCTGTTCCTCGGTCTGGTGGTTGAACACATCCAGCATCGTGTCAACGGTCATCACCACTTCAGCGCGGCCAAAAAAGCCATCACAGAGGTAATCCTCAATGCCGCTGAAAAATTCGCCGCTTTTGAGCGTTTCCACGCTGAATGCAGGAAAGCCCGCCAGCATGCGGTTTTCGTCCTCCGAAATGCGGGCTTCTCTGGGCGCAAGCAGTAGCAGCAGCGCGCCCAGACACAGGCAGCCTGCCACCCACCACAGCGTGATCAGAAAAGAGCCCTTGCCGTTTTTCTTCATATCCTCACCCGATCAAAAGCGGAAATAGATAAAGGGATTGTAGCTCTGCCCCACGATGAGCAGAATGGACAGCACAAACACCAGCGTGAGCCACACCGTACCCACCGGCTGCAGCCTGTCCAGCACGTCCTGACGCAGCGCGTTCTTCAGCGGGAAGGCAGCCGCAAACGCCAGCAGCGGGAACCACGAATACTGGTTGACCACCATCCACAATTCGCTGGTGAACAGCGGCACGCCGCCCAGACCGATCAGCGAACCCAGATAGCGGAGCAGCTCCGCAGTGTCGGTGAAGTAGAAGATCACCCAGCCCACCAGCACCAGCACATAGGTCATCACAATGCGCAGGAAGGGCGGAACCTTTGCCAGCGCCTTCTTAAACACAAAACGCTCCAGCGCAATGAGCACAAAGTAATACAGGCCCCATACCACAAAGTTGATATTTGCGCCGTGCCACAGGCCGGTGAGCCCCCACACCACCAACAGGTTGAACACATGCCTGGGCACGCTCACTCGGTTGCCGCCCAGCGGAATGTACAGATACTCGCGGAAGAAGGTGCCCAGCGAGATGTGCCAGCGGCGCCAGAACTCGCTGATGCCCTGGCTCATGTAGGGATAGTTGAAGTTTTCAGCATACCTGAAGCCAAAGATGCGGCCCATGCCGATGGCCATATCGGAATAACCGGAGAAGTCAAAGTAAATCTGCAGCGAATACAGGAAGGCCATGTACCAGCCGCCGAATACGCTCATGCCGTAGCTGGCCTGATTGGCAATGACCTCGCTGACAATCTTGCCGCAGATGTTGGCCAGAATCACCTTTTTGCCAAGGCCGCAGGCAAAGCGCTTCATGCCGGCGGTGAAATCGTCCATGGTGGTGGTGCGTTCAAGCATCTGCGCCGCCACGTCCTGATATCTGACGATGGGACCGGCCACCAGCTGCGGGAAGCAGCTGATATAAAGCAGCAGATCCAGCGGATTTTTCTGGTACAGGCTGCGGTCGCGGTACACATCCACCGCATAGGTGACAATCTGGAACGTGAAGAAGGAAATGCCCAGCGGCATCACCACATCCGGCAGGCTGAGGCTGAAGGCGTTGAGCACCGGCGAAAGCAGGAAGCCTGCATACTTCACATACGCCAGCACCGCCATGGGCGCAAACACAGCCACGGTCAGCGCCAGCCTGCGCACCAGCACGCTTTCCGACTTTGCCACAAAGCGCGAGCAAATCCAGATAAGCACCGTCAGCCCAATGAGCGCAAACACAAACACCGGCTCGCCCCAGGCATAAAACAAAACAGAGGCTAGCAAAAGCACCGTATTCTTGCCGCGGATCCCGGGCATCAAAAAATACAGCCCGATGGTTATGGGCAGAAACAGCGTCAGAAACGTCAGGCTGGAAAAGACCAAAACGCCATCATCCCTTCAAGGCATAATCTGTTTTATTATAGGCATTTGCTTACAGAAAGTCAATCAAAGCACCTTGACAGAGCCTTTGTACCAAAAATATTCTGCCTTATTTTCATTCTTCTTCGTAAGTTCCGCTCTTCTTTCTTTTGAACAATTCCGCAAAGCTTTCGATAAGGGTGACTTCCAAATGTGAAAGATTCTGCTCCTTTACGTACACAGCGGAATAGGCACGAGTAGCATCTACACCGGCGATGCGGTAACAGACTGGCGAGTCATGATATTTGCGTGTCACTACATCCGGCAGCAGTCCAACGCCAATTCCGCTGGCCACCATGCTGCACACGGTGTTCCAGTTTGAGGTGCGGAAAATAATCTCCGGCCGGATGGAAAAGTGCTTCATCAGTCGTTTGCTCATGTAGGAAAACTTCAGCTCCGGAATCAACGCGACAAACGTTTCGTCGCGCAGAAGAGAGAGATCCAGATAGGGCCGTCCTGGCGCAGTAACAGCATGGTGGTTGGCTGGATGGTTCGGTGGAAGCCCGATCAGGATCTCTTCCATATAGATCGGCCGGTAGACCAATCCTTCGCGCATAGGCTCCGTGGGGATGAAACACAGGTTCAATTCGCCGTCCAGCACCAGTTGTTCCAGCTCGGTGGATTTGCGCTCAATCGCATCCAGCTTGATCTGCGGAAAATGCTCATGATAAAAGCTAAACAGCCCTGGCAGATAGTACTCGCTGTAAAAAGGCGAAATACCGAAGCGCACAATTTCCGTAGGGCTGTCGTTTAAACATGTAAGCGAGCTGAGCAGTTTTTCACGCTCTTTCAGCAACATACGTCCTTCACGAATTAGCAGTTCACCCGCTGCAGTAGGCATCATCACATTGCCGGTACGTACAAATACAGCTGTGCCTACTTCCTGCTCAATCTTGTTCAGATACTGGCTGAGCGCAGGCTGGCTGATGAACAAGTTTTTAGCAGCCTGTGAAACCGTCTTTGCATCATTGATTGCACAGATATATTCCAAAGCTTTGAATTCCATGTACAGCACCTCAACCTATATCTTTTTCTTATAGTATAATTCTATCTAAATATTTGATTTTTATCAATAGTTTAATTATTATATAACCATATTGCAGCATCTTGACTGCAAGTCCAGCAAATATCAATAAGCAAATCATATAGATTTCGCTATCGCAAAGGAGGCGCAGTATGAAAGCAAGAACAAAACGGCTGCTTATGCATGAGGTTAAAGGTGTAGCATGGACGTTACCAGCACTCAGTTTTCTGCTATTGTTCACACTCTATCCCATGGTGAATGCCGTCATCACCAGTTTCTACAATTGGAACCTGACTGGTCGTAAAAAGTACATCGGTCTGTACAATTACAAAAAGCTCCTCAACAGTCCCGAAATCTGGGATAGCATCGGCCGAACGGTACAGTATGTGATCTACATTCTGCCGGCCACCCTCATTCTGGGCTTTGTACTGGCGCTCTTGCTGAAAAAAGCATCCAAGCTCAACGTCGTTTTCCGCACGCTGCTGTTCACTCCGCGCGTCTCCTCTATGGTAGCCATCTCCATGGTATGGATTTTCATTTACAACCCGCAGTATGGCTTACTTAACAGCATTCTCGGTTTTTTTGGTATTGCGCCCATCCGCTGGCTCAACACGCCTGAAACAGCGCTGCCTTCCCTTTGCATCATCGCCATATGGCGCATGCTGGGCTACAGCGCAGTGGTATATTTGGGCGGCATTCAGAACATTTCCGAGGAAGTGCTGGAAGCATCCACCATCGACGGTGCCAATGCTATTCAGACCGTGTGGCACATCACACTTCCTCTGACTACGCCCACAGCCTTCATGCTGATGATTCTCAACACCATCGAAATTCTGAAAATGTTTACTACCATTAACGTCATGACACAAGGCGGTCCGGCAATGTCCACTACTAACCTCGTGGTAATGCTGTACGAATATGCCTTCCGCCGTTATCAGGTGGGTTATGCCTCCGCAATTGCGCTGGTGCTTTTCATCCTGATTCTGGCGATCAACCTGCTGCAGATGGCGCTGGAGCGTTTCGTCAGCTACGATTCCTAAAGGAGGCGAGCCTACATGAAGATGAACCGTCATCATATCAGCAAGTGGGAGATTATGCGCATCGTTCTATTGACCGTCATATGCGCAGTCATCATCCTGCCCTTTGTATGGATGATCCTCAATTCCTTCAAGTCAGCCGATGAAGTACTGGACAAAAACATCATCTTCCCAACGGCCTGGCATCCGGAAAACTACGTTCTTGCATGGAATGCTGCTCCCTTTGATATTTACTTCAAAAACAGCATTCTCATGGCGCTGGCCACGGTGGTGGGACAGATCATCACCAGTTCCATGGCAGCCTATTCCTTCGCCAAGCTCAAATACCGTCTCAACAAGCCGCTGTTCATGATTTTTCTTTCCTCCATGATGGTGCCCAGCGAAGCAACCATCGTTTCCAATTATCTGACCATCTCCGGCATGGGATTGATTAACACTTTTTTCTCCGTCATCGCCCCTTCCATCGTCAGCGTTTTTGGCGTGTTCCTGCTCAGACAGTTTTACATGACCATTCCCGATGCACTGATGGAAGCTGCCCGTATCGATGGTGCTGGCGAAGTCAAGGTGTTCACCAGCGTCATCCTGCCATTGGGCAAAAGTGCAATGGCCACCATTGCTATTATGGGTTTCATCGCCAGCTGGAACAGTTACCTGTGGCCTCTCATCATCACCAGCTCCATGGAACTGCGCACGGTGCAAACTGGTCTGCGTGCCATGATTGACAACGATTTAGGCCCCACCTGGGAACAGCTAATGGCCATGGCTACGCTGGTCATCGTCCCGGTACTCATCTTGTTTGTATGCCTGCAGAAGTATTTTGTGCAGGGCATCACCAAAGTAGGCTTGAAATAAGTCTTATCTTTCGGTCAATGGTGTGAAAGCACTTGAGATAGGTTAACCCATCAAACAAAAAGGAGGATTCCCCATGAAGAAGTTTGTTTCCCTGGTACTTACTCTGTGCCTGACTCTCAGCCTGACCAGCTTCGCGCTGGCCGAGGACGTCACCTTGGAATTCTGGGTTCGCAACAGTGATGATTTCTCCAATGAAATTGCCACTTTCGAAGCCGCCAATCCCGGCGTAAAGATCAAGCAGGTACAGGTTGGCGCCAACTACGACGATCTGGTTGCCAAGTACAACGCCGCACAGGTAGCCGGCAACCTGCCTCAGGTCGCGTTGGTGGGTCAGCGTCACGGCATTCCGCAGTGGTATGACGCCGGTGTGCTGGTACCCGCCGCAGAATGGATGACCGAAGAAGAACAGGCCGATGTGATGGACAACTTCTGGGTCCGCTACACCTACAACGGCGTGCGCCTGGCTGTGCCCTTCGGCTCTTCCTCTCCCGTGCTGTGGTACAACAAGACCATGCTGGATGAGCTGGGTCTGACCGTACCCGAAACCCTGACCCAGTTGAAGGAAGCTGCCATTAAGGCTGTGAAGGATGTCGACGGTGACGGCGCTACGGACATCTATGGTGTGAACTTTAACTCCGACACTCCCTGGTACATCCAGCCCATGGTCTGGTGTCTGGGCGGCAACGTCATCAGCGAGGATGGCACCATCAACATGACCAGCGATGAGATGGTCAAGGTGTTCGAGATGCTGGCCGAGCTGGTTTCCACTGGCGCTCTGCCCGCTAACCAGCATAGCTCTGCCAACGCCGACTTCTGCAATGGCACCTCTCTGTTCTACATCTCCTCCTGCGCCTCCAAGGGCGGGCTGCAGAAGAATATCGGCGACAAGTTTGAACTGGGCGTTGCTCTGTTCCCCGGCGAAGTGACCCGCAATGTCTGCATCGGCGGCAATGGTCTGGCCATCTTCAAGTCCACCCCTGAACTGGAAGAGCTCTCTGCCAAGTTTGTCAAGTTCATGATCTCCGTTGAAGGTATGGGCTTCCAGCTCACGCAGGGTTATATGCCCTTTACTCACAGCCAGTTCGCCAGTGAACTGATTCAGGAGCGCCTGCAGGATCCCATGTGGAACATTGTGCTCAGCCAAGTAGATTATATCAAGGGCCAGAATATCCATCCTGCTGACTCCACCATCTGGAGCGAAATGACCAACCTGATCTCTGCCGTCGAAGCTGATCCCACGCTGGACATTCCCGCTGCGCTGCAGAAGATTCAGGATGCTGTCGATGAATTCATGCTGCTGTATTAATTTCAAATTCCACCACAAAACCCGCCGCCATTCTTTGGCGGCGGGTAACGAAATGGAGAGTTCCTACTAATGCCGATCATCAACTATGCCCATCGTGGCGCCAGTGAATACTATCCCGAAAACACCCTTCGTTCCTTTTACGCCGGTCTGGATATGCGTGCCGATGGCATCGAAACCGATATTCAGCGCACCAAGGATGGTGTGCTCGTTCTGCATCACGACGATACGCTTACCCGTGTGCCTCATGCCAGCGGTGCAGTGAAGGACTACACCTATACCGAGCTGTTGGCGATGGACTTTGGTGTTTTCAAAGGCGAGCGCTTTGCAGGTGAACGAATTGTGCGGTTGGATACCTTTTTGACTCATTTTGGGCGCCGCGGCCTGACACTGGCATTGGAAATCAAGCAATATGGTGTAGAAGCAGAAAGTCTTGCCGCCGTAAACGCCCATGATTGCCGAGGCGATGTGATCTTTACCTCCTTCATGTGGCAAAGCATTGAGGATCTGCGTAAGCTCGACGGCAGCATTCGTTTAGGACTGCTGACCGAAACGGAGATCACACCCGAGCTTCTGGATAAGCTGGAGGCTTTCCATATTCAGCAAATCTGTCCCCGCATTGATCTGGTAACGGAAGAAAGCATGAAGCTGGCAGTAAACCGCGGTTTCTCCGTGCGCTTCTGGGGCATCAAGAACACCGACGATATGCACAGAGCCATTTCTCTGGGTGGCGATGGCATGACTTGCAATTTCCCGGACAAACTGAGCGAGGCTCTGGGAAGATAATTTCTTCCCATGCAAAAAGCACCTGCGGCGTATTTCGTCGCAGGTGCTTTTTGCCAGCTTTCTTCCAGCTGAACTTCAGTTCCAGGTGACCGTCCAGTTGGAGTAATCCACGTCCCAGTCGTTGTGCTCGATGACGGTACCATCGTCATACACATAGCGCTTCACGCCAACGTGCAGCTTGTCCACATCGCTGCGGTCGGGGATGGTGACGTAATCGGAGTAGACAGACTTGCCGGGGCCCACATTCTTTTTGGTGGTCCAGTAATAGATGGTCTTTTCGCCGTAAATGCGCTCGCCCCACACATCGGTGGCGTACACATAGAGCTCAAAGGCGCGGATGGTATCGCAGCTGGAATCGTTGGTGACGGTGAAGCGCGCTTTCATCTTGTCGCCGCTCAGCTGCGTCCAGGTGCCGCGCGCGCCGTCCTCAAAGACCAGAGCCGCCTGCGCCTGCAGGGGCAGAGCCAGCACCAGCGCCAGCAGCAGCGCGATGGCCAGAATTCGTTTTGTCATGTTGATTTCCTCCGTCCTTTGTTAATTCCACGAAACGTCCCATTCCCAGTATTTCAGGTCTTCGTCGTCAATCTCAACAATATCGCCGTCCGTGTAAACATACTTTTTGATGGCTACACACAGCTTGTCCACCTCGCTGCGGTCAGGAATGGTGCAGTAATCCGAATATACGTATTTACCCGGCGCAACGTTCTTTTTGGTGGTCCAGTAGTAATAGGTGGTGGGGCCATAAATGCGTTCGCCCCATACATCCTTGGCATACACACGCAGTTCAAACGCCTTGACCGTTTCGTCAGCTTCTGCCGGATTGTACACAGAAAAGCGAGCTTTCATTTTATCGCCGCTCAGCTTCTGCCATTGTCCCTTGCAATCCTCGGTAATCTGTAGTTTGTTCGTCTTAAAACCCACACGTCACCGCCTGGCACTGGCTGAGCGGAATCATCAGAAGCAGCATAAGCGCCAGAACAAACGCCCGTTTTCTCTTCATCGCTTTGTCCTCCGTTTCACTCAACCGTCCACGTCCAGTATTCCAGTTCTTCCTCGTCAAACTCCACAACCTCGCCGTCGGCGTAGAGATACTTCTGCACGGCTACATGCAGGGTATCCACATCGCTGTAGTCGGGAAGGGTGACGTAATCGGAATAGCCGTATTTGCCGGGCGCAATCTTTCTTTTGGTGGTCCAGTCATAGACGGTGTAATCGCCCCAAATGCGGTCGCCCCAGATATCGGTGGCATACACGATCAGCTCAAAGGCCTGAACCGTTTTTTCCGACTTGGGCGGATTCTGCACCGAGAAGCGCACCTTCATTTTGTCGCCGCTCAGCTTCTGCCACTGACCCTTGGAATCCTCGTTGAGCTGCAGATCCTGATTGAGCACGCGGTAAAACTTTTTGAGCGGGATACTCGCCTGGCACTGGCTGAGCGGAATCATCAACAGCAGCATAAGCGCCAGCACGAACGCCAGTTTTCTCTTCAGCATACGCTTTCACCTCAGTTGTTCCAGGTAACAGTCCATTCCCAATAATTCAGGTCTTCATCCTCGATTTCCACAATCGTTCCGTCCGTGTAAACAAACCTCTTGATGGCCACATGCAGTTTGTCCACATCACTGCGGTCGGGAATGGTGCAGTAATCCGAATAAGCGGATTTACCGGGCGCAATGTTCTTTTTCGTCGTCCAGTAGTAGTAGGTGGTATCGCCATAGATGCGGTCGCCCCACACATCCGTGGCGTACAGGCGCAGCTCAAAAGCCTTGACCGTCTTGGTGGCTTCGGCAGGATTGGTCACCGTAAAGCGGGCCTTCATCTTGTCGCCGCTCAGCTTCTGCCAGCTGCCCCTCGCATCATCAACGAACTGCAGATGCTTCTTCTTGACCTTCTGCGCAAAGCCATCGATCGCCGACGCCTGACACTGGCTGAGCGGGATCATCAACAGCAGCATAAGCGCCAGAACAAACGCCAGTTTCCTCTTCATATGAATCCCCCTCACTCATCCCACACGATGGTCCAGTCCCAGTAGTCCAGCGCGCTGTCAGCCGCTTCCTCCTGCGTACCATCGGTGTAAATCACTTTCTTTACCACGGCGTGCACCTTGTGGATCATGCTGCGGTCCGGCAGGGTGCAGTAATCCGAATAGGCGGACTGACCGGGCGCGATTTCCTTTTTGGTGGTCCAGTAGTAGTAGGTGGAATCACCATAAATGCGCTGGCCGTTCTCGTCCGTGGCATACACACGCATTTCAAAAGCCTTGACGGTCTTGTCAGCAGACGTGTTGGTCACGGTAAAACGCGCCTTCATGCGGTCATTGTCCAGCTGATTCCAGCTGCTGCGCGCGCCGCCCTGAAAACCCAGATGCATGCCGTCGCCAGCCGCCATCGCCTGCATGGGAACAGCCGCCAGCAGCACAAACGCAAACAGCAGCGCCAATATCTTCCTGATCACAAGTAAACACTCCAACCGCGAAAAAAATTCGCATTTTTTCTATTTTACCATTTGCCACCCACAAAAGTCAACGCCGCACGTTCGCAGCTTTCAGCTGCGCCCGCGCTCTTGCTGCTAAGCAGCTTGTGTGCCGCTCCCTTATGGTCGAAGGGATCCTTCCCTTCGACCCGGTCGCTGTCGAGTAGGTGGTCGCTGTGGCCGGATCGGGCGCGAGCCGGGGCACCCGTATGTGCCCCGGCGGTCTTATGCGCAGCTCCAAACAAAAAAGAAGCCCCCTGAGCCTTCCAAAGGAAGGCTCAGAGAGCGGGTTAAGGGGCTCAGCCCCTTAGATCAACGCCCTGTACAGCTCGGCAATCTCTTCCACAGAGGTGTCGCGGGGGTTGCCGGGGCGGCAGGCGTCGGCGTAGGCGGATTCGGACAGGAACTGCACGTCCTCGTCCTTCAGGATTTCCTTGAGGTCGGCGGGGATGCCCACGTCAGCGCTCAGCTTGCGCACGGCGTCCACAGCGGCTTTGCGGTATTCTTCCTGAGACATGGTTTCGGTGCCTTCCACGCCCATGGCCTTGGCGATGTCGCGGTACTTTTCGCCGGTGCAGGGAGCGTTGTATTCCATGATGCTGGGCAGCAGGATGGCATTGGCCACGCCGTGGGGGGTGTCATACAGAGCGCCCAGACCGTGCGCCATGGAGTGCACAATGCCCAGACCCACATTGGAGAAGCCCATGCCGGCCACGTACTGAGCCAGCGCCATGCCTTCGCGGCCTTCGGCGGTGTTTTCCACAGCGCCGCGCAGGTGCTTGGAGATCAGCTCGATGGCCTTGAGGTGGAACATGTCGGTCATTTCCCAGGCGCCCTTGGTGATGTAGCCCTCGATGGCATGGGTCAGAGCGTCCATACCGGTGGCGGCGGTCAGACCCTTGGGCATGGTGGCGGTCATGTCGGGATCGACGATGGCGATCTCGGGGATGTCATTGGTATCCACACACACAAACTTGCGCTTCTTTTCCACGTCGGTGATGACATAGTTGATGGTCACCTCAGCAGCGGTGCCGGCGGTGGTGGGCACGGCGATGGTGAACACGGCGTGATTCTTGGTGGGCGCAACGCCTTCCAGAGAGCGCACGTCGGCGTACTCGGGGTTGTTGATGATGATGCCGATGCCCTTGGCGGTGTCCATGGCAGAGCCGCCGCCGATGGCCACGATGCAGTCCGCGCCGGAAGCCTTGAAGGCAGCCACGCCGGCCTGAACGTTTTCAATGGTGGGGTTGGCCTTGATTTCGCTGAACATCTCATAAGCAACGCCGGCAGCCTCCAGCAGATCGGTCACCTTGGCGGAAACGCCGAACTTGACCAGATCAGGGTCGGTGCAGACAAACGCCTTTTCAAAGCCGCGGGCCTTGATGATGGCGGGAATCTCGTTGATGGCGCCCTTGCCGTGGTGGGAGATGGTATTGAGAACAATGCGGTTGGACATGGGTATCTCCTCCTTCAAAAATCGTCGTATACAGCCGGATGGCTTTCCATCATGATACGCCTTTGTGAAAGTATTGTCAATTCAATTTCGATCAAAAAAGGGGCGCCGCGTGTGCGGTGCCCCCGAAGGTTTATGCTGTTTTGGCAATGCTTACTGCATGGCGGCAGCGTAGCGATCGTACTGAGCCTGCTTGACCTTGATCAGCTCTTCCACCTGCATGGCCTTGAGGGTCTCGATGTAGGAGTCGAACTCATCCTCGATGGAGGCATAGCCGCAGATGAAGGCCACAGCGCGCTCGTCCACGTAGGTGGTCAGGTCGGTCAGGTACATGGAGATGACAGACACTTCGTCCTCGGTGGAGTAGACGTCCGGGAAGGGACGGCGGGCATAGGGAACTTCCTGAGTGGCGATGGCTTCCACGTGCCAGTCAGCCAGCAGAACGGCGGTGGCTTCAGCAGACTGCTGAGAGGGCATGTTGGGAGCGTTGATGCCCAGGCCCTGATACCAGATGGTATCTTCGGTGCAGCGGGGCAGATACTCGCGGGAACCGTCTTCCTTGACAACGTAGGTCAGGTCTTCCATACCCCAAACGTACAGGTCCTGAGCCTCGTCGGACATGGCGGCATCCAGGAAGCCCAGAGCCAGATCCAGGTTCTCAGCCTTCACGTTCACGCCGAACACGCCGGACACGTCGTTGCGGCCGATGTAAGCGCCTTCGTACTCACCGGACAGCGGGGGCACGCCCACGACAATGCCCTTGCTGGGGTCGGCCTGGTAGGAGGGATACTGAGCGGAGTACAGGTTGGACATCTGCCAGGAGAAGTCATAGGTCACGCCGGTCTGGTCGTTGGCAAAACGGGCGGTGATCTGGTCGCGGTTCAGAGAGGTGAATTCAACCTCCAGCAGGCCTTCGTTGTACAGGCCGTTGAGGAAGGTGAGGTAGTTCTTGTACTTCTCGGTTTCGTAGGCAGCGTAGTGCACCACGCCCTCTTCATCGGCGTAGAAGCCGCTGACGGGATCCATGCCGAAGGCCGGGCCGAACATGTAGGGCAGGAAGGAAGCCTGGATGGACATGGGGATTTCATCGGTGGTATCGCCGTTGCCGTTCATGTCCTGATCGCGGAAGGCGCGCAGCATTTCCACAAAGGCGTCCAGGGTCTTGGGGGGCTCGATGCCCAGCTTCTCAACCCAGGGCATGTTGTACATCATGACGGGCTGATAGGAATCGGCCACGACGGTCTGAGGCACATAGTAGATGTGGCCGTCAACGGCGGTCAGAGAAGCCTTGATGGCAGGATTCTTCTCCAGATAGTAGGCAAAGTTGGGCATCTTGTCCAGGTGCTCGTCCAGCTTCACGAACATACCGGTGGACAGGTAGGTCATGTTGCGGTCGGTGTCGGGCAGCTGGATGATGTCAGGCAGATCCTGGCCGGAAGCCAGCATGGGGCTGACGGTGTCGGAATAGATGGTGGGGTCGATCAGGTTCCACTCGACTTCCACGTTGGCGCGCTTCTCAATCTCGTTGAGCAGGGTAGCGTCGGCCAGGTCGACGGTGGAGTACCAGGAGTTCATGGCCAGCATGCTGACGGTGGCGCCTTCAGCGTCGGTCAGGGGCTTGATGCCGGGGGCCTCGGCCATGGCACAGCCAGCCAGCAGCATCAGAGCCAGCAGGATGCTCAGGAAACGGTTCATCTTCATAGGTTCGGTCTCCTTTCTATTTATGCTCAGCGCATTCCAGCGCCTAAAGCCATTGGGGGGGATATCAGCCCTTCACCGCGCCCAGCATGGTGCCGGCCACCAGATACTTCTGCACAAAGGGCGTGATGCAGAAGATGGGCACTGCCGCCAGCACGATGCACACATAGCGGATCTTGAGCGTGTTCTGCGCAGCGGCGGCCGCGCCGGTGGTGCCGGCCTGCTGCAGGATCTCCGACGAGGAGAGGATGAGCGTGCGGCGCAGGAACATCTGAAGCGGCTGCAGATCGCTCTTGCCAAGGTAGAGCATGCCGTTGAAGAAGTCGTTGTAGCGCGATACGGCGTAGTACAGCGTGAGCACCGCCAGCGTGGGCTTGATGAGCGGCACGGCGATGTGCAAAAGCATGTAGAAGTCGTTGGCGCCTTCCAGCGCGGCGTTTTCAAACAGGTCGTTGGGCACGCTTTCCATGGCCGAACGGCAGATCATCATGTTGTAGGTGCTCACCAGCACCGGCAGGATCATGGCCAGGCGGCTGTTGTACAGGCCCAGGCCCGTTACCACCATGTAGGTGGGAATCAGGCCGCCGGAGAAGTACATGGTGAAAACCACGAAGAAGTTGAGCTTGCGGCGCAGGAAGAACTGCTTGCGGCTGAGCGGATAGGCCGCCAGGCAGGTGAAGACGATGTTGCAGATGGTGCCGAAGAAGGTGTAGATGGCGGTGTTGCCGTAAGCCACCCACAGCTGCTCATAATCCATGACCATCTTGAAGGTATCCAGCGAGAAGCCGATGGGGAACAGTATCACGTCGCCGCGTGCCACAGCGTTGCCCTCGGAGATGGACACGCTGACCACGTACAGGAACGGGTAGGCCGTAATGATCACAGCCACGATCACAATGATCCAGATGATGATGTCCAGCAGCTTGTCGGCCGGCTTCTGAGACAGGAAGGAATCCGGTTTTCTGGCTTTCATCTTTCCATCCTCCTTACCACAGCGAAGAGCCGGTCATGCGGCGCGACAGCGCGTTGGAACCCGTGACGAACACGAAGCCCACCGCCGAGTAGAACAGGCCGACCGCAGCGGCAAAGCTGAAGTTCTTGTTCTCAATGCCCTGGCGGTACACATAGGTGGAAATCACGTCGCCGGTTTCATACACGGCCGGGCTGTACATGAGGTACACCTTTTCAAAGCCGACGTTGAGCAGGTTGCCAAGCGTCATGATCAGCAGCAGGATGACGGTGTTGGAGATCATGGGCAGGATGAGGTGGATGATCTGCTGCCAGCGGCTGGCGCCATCCACGCGCATGGCTTCGTACAGCGCCGGGTCGATGCCCATGATGGCGGCCACGAAGATGATGGAGTTGAAGCCAAAGGACTGCCACGAGCCGGAGATCACGTACAGGCGGCGGAACCAGCGCGGGTTGGACATGAAGTTGATGGGTTTGCCGCCCATGTCCTTGATGATCTGGTTGATGATGCCGTTGGAGGGAGAGAGGAAGTTGGTCATCATACCCACAACCACAACGGTGGAGATGAAGTACGGCAGATAGGTGATCACCTGCGCGGCCTTGGCAATCTTCTGCGAGCGCAGCTGCGTGATGCAGATGGCAAAGAGGATGGGAATGGGGAAACCGAAGATGAGCGAATAGAAGGAAAGCAGGAACGTGTTGCGGATGAGCCTCCACGCGAACACGGAGGAGAAGAACTGCTTGAACCACTTCAGGCCCACCCATTCGCCGGTAAACACGCCCGCAAAACCGCTGCCCATTTTAAAGTTCTGGAAGGCCATGGTCAGGCCGGCCATGGGCAGGTAGCAGAAAACGATGTAATAGATAAAAATGGGCAGGAACATCAGCAAAAGATACTTGTCCCGCTTGATCAGCTGGCCGAGCGTCTTATGCTCGTTGGATGGATGCACATGCTTCCGCGTTTTGAGCTGAGCCAATACGGTCGCCTCCTGTTCAACACATGAAATCTGAACGATATGGTTCAATCGATGCCATAAAGGATATCCAAAGCATACAAAAAAGGAGCCTTTGGCGCAAGCATCAATTTGTGCCAGCGCTTTTTCGACTCCATTTTTGATGCATTCACACCCGCAAAATACGGTTGAATTCATGCCATTTTTGATTGTTTCTGTGCGTTATTTCCTGAAATCACTGGGGTTCATCCCCATGACGGCCTTGAAGTTGCGGCGGAAGGTGAGCAGATTGGTAAAGCCGCACTGCTGGGCGATGTCCTCCAGCGGATTGTCGGTGCTTTCCAAAAGCTGCACCGCGCGCTGAATCTGCTTGTCGCGCACATGCTGCAGGAAGGTTTTGCCATAGGTGTTCTTGCAGATCAGCCCGATCATCTTGGTGGATACGCCAAACTGATCGGCCAGCCGGTTGAGCGAAAGCTCCGGATCGCAGAAATGCTCGTCGATGTAGCGGCAGATTTCTTCCTCCAGACCGCTCTGCACCGCAGGCTCGTCCAGCTCGCGGCTCTTTTGCAGCGCGGTTTCAAACACCGTGCGGTAATAGGAGAAAATCTCCTCAATGGTAGCGGCGTCGCGGATGCGCTCAATCTGGATGTGCGTGGTGCGCATGTCATAGGCAGCGCGCAGCGCGGAACGCGCATTGAGGTGCAGCTCGTCCACCATGGCGCGCACCTCGTTGAGCGGCAGATCGTTTTCCACGATGTTGACGCGGTACAGTTCATCCAGCATCGCCTGCAGGTCTTCCAGATGTCCTTCGCGCAGCCCGCGCGTCATGCGCTTGAGCGCATCCTTGGGGAAGTAGTAGCTGCGCTCCTGCAGCCCGCGCTCCGGCTCCGAAAAATACACGCAGCCGCGGCCGCCGGTCAGCATCTGCTCCAGCGCGCGCTCGGCGCTGCGGCAGGCGGCGCGCAGGCTTTCCAGGTCGCTCTCCAGCCTGCTTACGCCGATGGTAACGGCGTAGCGCTGATCATCCAGCGCCTCCACGCAGCGGCTGTAGAGATCGTAGAAATGGTTCTCCATGCCCTTTTCATCATCGCTGTTGATGATGACGTACAGCTCCTGAATGCTCTTGCGGCAGCACACCACGGATACCTCGTCCGTGGTCATCTCGCGGCAGACGTGCTCCATCAGCTCCTGCGCATCCTGATACTGCAGCGTGCCCGGCTCCAGGCCGGATACGCCCGCCACATTCACCAGCGCCAGCATGAAGTATGCCTTGCGCAGCTCCACGTATTTTTCATCGATGAGCACCGCCAGCCGCTGGTTGTCCACCTCGCCGGAGAGGATGGAGTGCAGCATGCCCTGCTGCGCATAGGGCGAGATGGTGACCATCTTTTCGCGGTAGCCGTTTCGCTCGCCAATCAGCCCGCGGATGCCGTCCAGAATGTCCTCAATCTCATCCTGCGATCCGGCTTTGCTCTCGATCATCTTGCCGATGTTGCCGATGGGCTGGTAATACCGCTTGGCCTGGCGGTACGTGATGAGCATGAACACCAGACCCAGCATGCCGAACATCAGCATGGGCAGCAGCACGCTGAAGGTAAACGGCGCGCGCAGCACCGCCGGGTCCACATACACCTGATAGACCAGTCCGCTGTCCACCATGCTTTCGGCGGTGAACACCAGATCCGTCACTTCGCCGCTTTGCAGGATGACCTCGCCGTTTCGCAGCAGGCAGCTGCCCACGTCCTCGCCCAGCGCGGAGCGCGTGAGCGTCTGCAGGCCGTTCTGCGCAAGCAGCACCAGCACCGTGCCGCGGGCGCTGCTGGTGCCCATGGCGGTGTAGGTATCGGCATAGATGAGGTATTGCTTGTTGAGCAGCACATTGCTGGGGCTGCTGAGTCCCAGCAGCCCGCTTACGGACGCCTCGCCGATAAACGGGCTGTCCGCCAGAATGCCGCTGTGCCCGTCAAAGGAGATGACCGAACCGGCGGAGTAGGCCTTGGTATCGCCCTGAAAGCACAAAAGCACGTTGTACACGTTCATGTTGCTGGAGGAGGCCTTGATGCGCTTGAGCTCGTTGAGCACTTTGTAGAGCTGCATGGTGTCGATGGTCTTGCGCTCCACATAGGCCGTCTGCAGAATGCTGCGGCAGCTTTCGGATGTGTTGACCGCCGCGCACAAGCTCTGCGCGGCAAACAGCTGCTGATCCATCTCCATGCCCCATGCAGCCGTCTGCTGCTGCCACTCGCGCCGCTCCATATCGGCATAGTGCGACGAATAGGAGTACATGTAGAAGCCAAAATAAATCAGCATGAACGCGGCAATGATGATCACATAGGACAAAAACAGCCGGATGAACACCTTGCTGCGGAATTCTTCGGGTATGCGGTGCATGCCATTCCCCCATTTTTGACAAAAAGCTGTTTTGATGATACCACGTTTCAACCCGTTTCGCAACGCTTGCTTCCTGCAGCAAAAAGGCGTATGATAAAATCCACCATCAGTGAAGGGAGCGCCTGTTATGAACCCCAGCACCCATTTCGTGCCCAAAAAGGGCCTGCCGGAAGGCTTTGTCTATGTGGATGAAATCATCGAGGACAGCATCATCGACGCCAAATATTTCGGAACCGACAACTTCATGGGCCGCAGAGCCGACGGCTACAACGCGCCGCTGGTGGTGATTCCCGTGGAAATGGCCGAGCCGCTGAAAAAGGCGGCGGACATCTTCCGCCAGCACGGCTGCCTGATGAAGTTCTACGACGCCTACCGTCCGCAGCGCGCGGTGGACGACTTTGTGCGCTGGGGCGCGGTGAAGGAGGACGACCGCCGCAAGCCCGTGCAGTATCCCAACGTAGAAAAGGCGCAGATGTTTGAGCTGGGCTACATCGACAGCCGCTCCGGCCACACGCGCGGCCGCTCCGTGGACCTGACGCTGGTGGACAAAGCCACCATGCAGGAGCTGGACATGGGCAGCATCTTTGATTTCATGGATGAGCGCTCCCACCACGGCGCGCCCGGCCTCACCCGGCAGCAGGAGGAAAACCGCGAGCTTCTGCGCAGTGTGATGCTCTCCTGCGGTTTCGGCTTCTACCAGTGCGAATGGTGGCACTACAACCTCATTCCCGAGCCGCATCCGGACACGTATTTTGATTTTCCCATTGAATAAAGCAAACGGAGGCCGCAAGCTGATGCGGTCTCCGTTTTGATTATTCCTCTTCTCCCTGCTGCATGCGGTAGCCCACGCCCAGTTCGTTTACGATGTAGCGGTTATCGCCGGGGCGGATGCTTTTCATCATGAAATGTTTTACTTACCAATCTTCTGCATCAGCTTGATGGTAATGAAGAACAGCGTCAGCACCAGAAACACGCCCAGCAGGCCCATGAGGGTGGTCAGCAGGCCCTTGGTGAGAAGAGGCAATTCCACCAGCGCATTGGTGGCTTCAGCAACGACGGTCTCGGCCACGGGCTCGGCGGTGGGCAGAGCGTCCACGACGGCTTCGGCCAAAGAGGGAATCCATTTGAACATAGGCTTTTGTCTCCTTCCTCGTCAATCCGAAACCATTACCAGATGCCGCCCAGCATCATGCTGACCAGCGTGATGACCATGCCGCCGGCCACGATGGAACCCAGCTGACCGGACACGTTGGCGCTGATGGACTGCATCAGAATGAAGTTGAAGGGATCTTCTTCCTTGGCGATCTTCTGGATCACACGCGCGCTCATGGGGAACGCGGAGATACCGGCAGCGCCGACCATGGGGTTGATCTTGGTCTTGCGGAAGAGGTTGAGGAGCTTGGCAAACAGCACGCCGCCGGCAGTGTCAAACACGAAGGCGAACAGGCCCAGCGCCATGATCAGCAGGGTGTCCAGGCGCAGGAAGTTCTCAGCCACCATGGTGCCGCCGATGGTGATGCCAAGCAGGATGGTCACCAGGTTGGCCAGCTCGTTCTGGGCGGTCTTGCTCAGGCGTTCCAGCACGCCGCACTCGCGGATGAGGTTGCCAAACATCAGGGAGCCAACCAGCGGAGCGCTCATGGGCACGATGATGCCGGCAACAGCGGTCACGATGATGGGGAACAGGATGAGGGCCAGCTTGGAGGCGCGCTCCTCATTGTAGTTCATGCGGATCATGCGCTCCTTCCTGGAGGTGAGCGCCTTGATGACCGGGGGCTGGATGACCGGCACCAGAGACATGTAGCTGTAGGCGGCCACGCTGATGGGGGCCATGTAGTCCTTCAGGTTGAAGTGGTTGGCCACGTACAGGGTGGTGGGGCCGTCGGCGGCGCCGATGATGCCGATGGCGGAAGCCAGGCGCAGGATCAGGCTGCTGTCACCAGCGGTAGCGGGCAGCACGATGGGGATGAGCACCAGGGAAACCAGAAACGTGGCAAAGATGCCGAACTGAGCGGCAGCGCCGAAGAAGATCATGGAGGGATCCTTCAGCAGAGGAGAGAAGTCGATCATCGCGCCAACGCCGATGAAGATGAGGATGGGGAACAGCTCGTTGGCGATGCCGGCGTTGAACAGCACCGTCAGGAAGCCGTGCTCGCCCAGAGCGCTCTCGGCGGCAGTGCCGGTAGCAGCGTCGATGACGGGCGGCAGGTTGGCCAGAATGGCGCCGAAGCCGATGGGCAGCAGCAGAGCGGGTTCGTAGTCCTTCTTGATGGCGAGATAGATCAGCACGCCCGCGATGACGAACATCGCCAGCGTTTTCAGTCCGGCAGGCGAGGCCAGGTACAGCACGCCAGCGAACAGCTCCTTGAGGATAGCCAGAATATCCAAGGTAAGCCCTCCTTTTTAACGAGCAGCCAGTCCGCCCTCGCTGGACGATCCCTGTGCAAGCGCCTGAATACACGCATCGTATACGATAGCGTTCCGGTTTCAACGCCGCAAGCGAACCGGGCTCTTCTTAGCCAAGTCTTTGCCGAAGGTTTGCATATCATGCCTCTATTGCTTTACGGGTGCAGTGCTGGTATAATAAGGGCACGCAATCACGCCCACACGGACGGAGGAAGAACAAATGAACAACAGGCTTTTCAGCGCTCCCCTTTCCTTTGCAGATGTACAGATCACCGACGGCTTCTGGCAGCGGGTGATGGAACTGGTACGCACCGAGGTCATCCCTTACCAGTGGGATGCGCTCAACGACCGCATCCCGGACGCCGAGCCCAGCTGGTGCATGCACAATTTCCGCGCCGCCGCACGCCTGAACGAAAAGCAGCGCACGCTGGGCGACGCCTTCGTACCCCCTACATACACCAACCGCGGCTTCCAGATCCTGCCGCAGGATCCCGCCCATCCCGATCCGGATGCGTTCTACGGTTTTTTGTTCCAGGATTCCGATTTTTCCAAGTGGATTGAGGCCGTGGCCTATTCGCTTGCCAACCATCCGGATGCGGAGCTGGAAGCCATCGCCGACGGCGCGATTGACGAGGTATGCGCCGCGCAGCTGGACAACGGCTATCTGGACACCTATTACATCATCAACGGCATGGACGCCGCGCTCACCAACCTGCGCGACAACCACGAGTTGTACTGCTTCGGCCATCTGACCGAGGGCGCCGTGGCCTACTATCAGGCCACCGGCAAGGATAAGCTGCTGCGCGCCGCATGCCGCTTTGCCGATTACTTTGCCGAGCGTTTCGGCCCCGAAGAGGGCAAGTGCAAGGGCTATCCCGGCCATGAGGAAGCCGAGCTTGCGCTGGTGAAGCTCTACGAGGTGACGGGCGAGGAACGCTATCTGCGCCTGAGCCGCTTCTTCATCGACCAGCGCGGACAGGAGCCCAAGTATTTCATCGAGGAAGAGCACAGACGCCCCGGTGCGCGAGCCACCGACCTGGCCTATCACCAGTGCGAAGCGCCCGTGCGCGAGCTGAAGGAAGCGCTGGGCCATTCCGTGCGTGCGGTGTACCTGTACAGCGGCATGGCGGATGTGAGCCGTCTGACGGGCGATGACAGCCTCTATGAAGCCTGCCGCCGCCTGTGGAACAGCATTGCGGATGAAAAGCTCTACATCACCGGCGGCATTGGCGGCACGCACATGGGCGAGGCCTTCTCCTTCCCCTATGATCTGCCCAACGACTCCGCTTATTCCGAAACCTGCGCCGCCATCGGCCTGGTGTTCTTCGCCCGCCGCATGCTGCAGATTGCCCCGGACAGCCGATATGCCGACGTGATGGAGCAGGCGCTGTACAACACCGTCATCGCCGGTATGGCGCTGGACGGCAAGAGCTTCTTCTACGTCAATCCCCTCTCCGTGGTGCCCGAGGCCTGCCAGCGCGACAAGCGTCTGGAGCATGTGAAGCCCGTGCGCCAGAAGTGGTTTGGCTGCGCCTGCTGCCCGCCCAACATTGCGCGCATGATCACCTCGCTGTCGCAGTACGCATACACCCAGAACCAGGAGACCCTCTTCACCCACCTGTACATCGGCGGCAGCGCCAGCAAGCTGTTTGATGGAAAGAAGCTGACGCTGAACGTGGATTCACGCCTGCCGTGGGACGGCCATGTGACCGTCGCCGTCCGCGCGGATGAACCCGTGCAGGCCGCGCTGGCCTTCCGCATTCCGGGCTGGGCGGAGAACGCCTCCTTCCGCGCCGAAGGCAAGCAGCAGACCGTGAAGGACGGCTATGTCTACTTCAGCGGCGAATGGCACGACGGTGACGAAATCACGCTGGACTTCCCCATGGAGGTTCAGATGTGGCAGGCCAACGAAAAGGTGCGCGAGAACATCGGCCGCGTCGCCTTCACCCGCGGCCCCATTACCTTCTGCGCCGAAGAAGTTGACAACGGCGCCGATCTGCACCTGCTGCGCGTGGACGGCAAACAGATCAGCGTGGAAGAAAGCCATGTGTTCGGCCACGAGACGGTGGCCCTCAAGGTGAGCGGCGTGCGCGAAAAGCCCGCCGGAAAGGCGCTGTACCGCAAGGCCGGCGCGGCGGAAACCGAGCCCGTCACTATCACCCTCATTCCATACTATGCGTGGGCCAACCGCGGCTTGAACGAAATGAGCGTGTGGCTGCGCGGCTGAATGCAACACATAAAAAGGGGTGAGCCGATCCAGTCGGTTCACCCCTGTATGCCGTAAATGAATGGTAGGTTATGCGCGCCTGCGCCGCAGCATGGTCAGACCCAGCAGGCTTGCGCCCAGCAGTACGGCCCACAGCCACGGCTGGAACGAATCGCCCGTCTGCGGCAGCTCGATTTTCGCCAGCACTGTCAGCATTGCCGCGTCGGAGGTGATTTCCGTGCCGTAGCTGCTGGTGATCTTGCAGCGGTACAGCTGCCCGTCATCCGTCAGGGCCGGGCTGCTCAGGGTGAGGGTGGGGGTATGCCCGTCGGTGCAGTTCATCCACACACCGTTGC
>JAQXJZ010000084.1 GCA_029009515.1 bacterium | reverse complement strand
GGCGCAATCCTTATGATTCTACTGACCGGCATTGTTTGGAGCTTGCTGCATTTGTTTGTCTCCCGTTTCCCCAACTGCAGCTTTACCAAGCCCATTCTCGTTCTATCAAAACACGTTGTTCCCTACTATCTCATTCAGTGGATTATTATCCTTTGGTTGTGCTATCCGCTTGAATTGGTATGCAACCGTATTCTTTTCCATAGCACACTCTCTTTCTATCTGTTTGTCTTGTTAATCATCATTTCAAGCATAGGTCTTTCAATTCTGATCTCAAAAAAAATGTCAGTTCGAAAGCAAAAGCCTGTTCAGTCACATCTCGGATAAACAACGCAACAAATGCCCGTCTCCTAAACAACCCACTGCCACAGCACCACAAAAAATGGCATGGAGAGCTAAACTAACGGATAGCACTCCATGTCATCTTTCATCTCAGAAATACTCAGTTTCCCGGCAGCCATTTGCTGCCTTTTTTCAATTTTTCCCCTTACCCCTTGTACTGCGTCTCGCAGTACATGCAGCGGTACACCTGATTTTCGCGGTCAGTCAGCACAAACACATGGTCCAGCTCCTGCTCCACCTGCGTGATGCAGCGCGGATTCTTGCACTTCATCACGTTCACAATGCGCTCGGGCATATCGGGCTTGCGCTTTTCCACCAGCTTGCCATCGCGGATGATATTCACCGTCACGCCGGGATCGATGTAAGCCAGCAGGTTGATATCCAGCGGAATCTCCTGATCGATCTTGATGATGTCCTTCTTGCCCATGTCCTGAGACTTGGCGTTCTTGATGATGGCCACAGAGCAGTCCAGATCATCCAGGCCAAGGTAGTGGTAGATCTGCATGGCGCGGCCAGCACGGATATGGTCGATCACGTAGCCGTTGAGAATGCTGTCGATATTCATGCCTCTACCTCCAAAAGCTTCATCAGCAGCGCCTCGCGCATGTACTTGCCGTAGGCCACCTGACGGAAATAGCAGGCGCGGGGATCATCGTCCACCTTCACGCTGATCTCGTTGACGCGGGGCAGGGGATGCAGCACAGCCAGATCCTTGCGGGCCAGCTTCATCTTGTCCACGTCGAGGATATAGCTGTCCTTCAGGCGCAGGTATTCCTCTTCGTTAAAGAAGCGCTCGCGCTGCACGCGGGTCATGTACAGCACATCCAGCGTGCCGATCACGTCGTCCAGCTTTTCCACTTCCACATAGCTCACGCCGGCCTTCTGCAGGGTTTCCAGCACGTAGTCCGGCACGCGCAGCTCCTTGGGGGAGATGAACACAAAGCGGATGGACTTGTAGCGCATCATGGCATGGATAAGGCTGTGCACGGTGCGGCCAAACTTGAGGTCGCCGCAGCAGCCGATGACCAGCTGGTTCAGCCTGCCCTTTTCGCGGCGGATGGTGAGCAGGTCCGTCAGGGTCTGGGTGGGATGGTTGTGGCCGCCGTCGCCGGCATTGATGATCGGGATGGGGCTGACGAAGGACGCCGCCATGGGCGCGCCCTCGCGCGGATGGCGCATGGCGATGATGTCGGCATAGCAGCCCACGGTGCGCACGGTGTCGCCCACGCTCTCGCCCTTGGCGGCAGAGGAGCTGTTGGGCTCGGAGAAGCCCAGCACGCTGCCGCCCAGTTCCAGCATGGCCGCCTCAAAGGAAAGGCGGGTGCGGGTGGAGGGCTCAAAGAACAGCGTGGCCAGCTTTTTGCCATGCATGCACTCGGAATATTTCTTAGGATTGTCGATGATGTCCTCAGCGCGATCCATCAGCTCGTCGATCTCGGCGGTGCTCAGATCGCGGATATCGAGCAGGTGTCTCATGCTTTCGCTCCATTCACAGCCAGATAGTTCCTGATGCGCTGCACATTCTCGGCGTTCTTCTCGTCCTCTTCCAGGTACTCGATGATGTCATACACGTCCACCACGGAGTAAACCGGGAAGCCGAACTGTTCCTCAATCTCCTGCATGGCGCCCTTTTCGGTCTGGCCCTTCTCCTTGCGGTCGACCATGATGAAGGTGGCGATGACCTTCGTGCCTTCCACATGGCTCAGGATTTCCATGCTCTCGCGGATGGCGGTACCGGCAGTGATCACGTCCTCGATGATGACGATCTCTTCGCCGGCCTGGGGCACATAGCCCACAAAGCTGCCGCCTTCGCCGTGATCCTTCACTTCCTTGCGGTTGAAGAAGAAGGGCACGTTGAGGCCGCTGCGGCTCAGGGCAACCGCGGCAGAGATGGACAGGGAGATGCCCTTGTAGGCAGGTCCGTAGAGGACGGCTTCCTTCTTGCCCAGCTTGTCAAAATAAGCCTTGGCGTAGAACTCGCCCATCTTGGTGATCTGGTCGCCGGTCTTGATCATACCGGCATTGATGAAATACGGAATCTTGCGGCCGGACTTGGCGGTGAAATCGCCAAATTTCAGAACGCCCGCGCCTTCCAGAAACTGAATAAACTCTCTCTTATAGGCTTCCATGATGATGGTCTCCTCTCAATCTAAATTATTCGCCCAGGAATTCCTTCACGCAGCGGCGGTAGGCAGCCAAGGGATCCTCGGCCTGGGTGATGGGACGGCCGACCACGATGTAGTCGCTGCCCCCAACGCGGGCCTTTTCAGGGGTCATGACGCGCACCTGATCGCCCACATCGCCGTCGGCAAAGCGGATGCCGGGGGTGACGGTGGCAAACTCAGCGCCGCAGGCTTCCTTGACCAGCGCAGCTTCCAGGGGAGAGCAGACCACGCCGTCCAGACCGGCTTCCTTCGCGTTCTGGGCGTACTTCTTGACGGTCTCGGGCATGGTGGCGTTGATGAGCAGTTCCTTCTGCATGCGCTCCTCGCTGGTGGAGGTCAGCTGGGTCACGGCCAGCAGCATGGGACGGGTGCCGTCCTCGCGGGTCAGGCCTTCGATGGCAGCCTTCATCATGTCGATGGTGCCGGCAGCGTGCAGGTTGGTCATGTCCACGTCCAGGTTGCGCAGAACGCTCATGGCGCGCTTGACGGTGTTGGGAATGTCATGCAGCTTCAGATCGAGGAAGATCTTGTGGCCGCGGGCCTTGATCTCGCGCACAATCTGGGGACCGGCGGCGTAGTACAGCTCCATGCCGATCTTCACAAAGGGCTTGCGGCTTTCGTTCTCAAACTTGTCCAGGAAGGCGTACACAGCCTCTGCACTGGGGAAATCCAAAGCGATGATCACGTCTCCACGGTTCATTTCCAGGCACCTCCGATGATTTCTTCAAGGCTTTCGATGCGGTACTTGCGCATCACTTCAGGCAGTTCGTCAATGATTTTGGGACATACAAAGGGATCCACCAGATTCTGCGCGCCAATCTGCACAGCCGTCGCACCGGCGAGCATCATCTCGATCACGTCTTCCGCCGTGGCCACGCCGCCCATGCCGATGACGGGAACCTTGACCGCCCTGGCCACCTGATAGACCATGCGCAGCGCAACCGGAAAGATGGCCGGGCCGTAGAAGCCGCCCATGATGTTGGCGATGACGGGCTTGCGGGTTTTGAGATTGATGCGCATGCCCAGCAAAGTGTTGATCAGGCTGAGTCCGTCCGCGCCCGCGTCCTCGCAG
>JAQXJZ010000083.1 GCA_029009515.1 bacterium | reverse complement strand
CAAGCGAGCCGGAGCACCCGCATGTGCTCCGGCGGTCTTAGATGCAACTACAGACAAAAAAGAAGCCCCCCGCGCCCAAAGGGCGCGGAGAGCGGGTCAAGGGGCTCAGCCCCTTGTTACTGGACGACGGTCAGAGCGGTGCGGGCGGCGTCGTAATCAGCATCGGTGGCCAGAGCGTAGCCGGTGTGGCTGTACACGCTGAAGATGGCCTGACCTTCTTCGGTGTTGATGATGTTGATCAGAGCGGTCTGCAGAGCGTTGATGAACTCGGGGTTGTAGATTTCGGGCTTGGCGGTGGTGACGGCCACGGTGTCGTTGTAGATACCGTCGGTCACGCCGATGACGTTCAGCTCGTTCCAGATGGAATCTTCGCGGCCCATGCCAGCCTTGCCGGTGGCGTCGGCGGAATCGGTGGCGGTGTTCCAGGCAGCCTCGTAGTCACGACGGCCGTCGGCGTAGCAAACGATGATGTCAACCTGCTCGGCAGCGGCCTGAGCGAAAGCATCGGCGTAGCCCAGCTGCACAACGTTGCTCAGGTCAGAGATCTTCTTGCCTTCGTAGTTTTCCATCAGCCACATGGTGGGGTAGATGTAACCGGCGGAGGAAGAGGTGTTGCCAACAGCCCAGGTAGCCTTGTCCAGGTCTTCCCAGCTGAGCTTTTCGCCAGCGGCAACCTTGGCGGCCAGAGCCTTGCCGTACTCGGTGGGAGCGGCGTAGATCAGGCTGCGGTAGAAGGTAACCTGCTTGTCGGTGGGCAGGGTCTTGTTGGCTTCGCCGTTCCAGGTGGTGGGATCTTCGCTGTCATTGCTCAGACCAGCGCGGGTGGCGGTCAGGATGACGTCCACTTCCTTGGCCTGGCTGTAGATGGCGTAGGTGCCGCCGGGCAGCCAGCCCACATCGATGGAACCAGCGCACATGGCTTCGCCGGTGGCTTCATAGCTGGTGCCGACGGAGATTTCCACTTCGCCGATTTCGTAACCCAGCTTGGCCATTTCAGCCTGCACGAGCTCGGGCAGGTTGGCGGTGCCGGTGATGATGACGTCAGCGTCCTTGGAGGGCACGAACTGGAAGGTCAGGGTGTCCAGCTTCTCAGCCATGGCGGAGCAGCTCATGAGCATGAGAGCGGCCAGCAGGAGGGCAACAAACTTTTTCATGGGAATCGGTCTCCTTGCTTTGGTGTATTTGCGAACATTCCGCATGATTTCATTATAAACGCTTTTATATTGTTTTTCAATTGTTTTTTCGTAACATGCGCAAAAATGCCGCCCGGCAGCTAACCGGGCGGCGAAGAAGGAAGGGAAGGAGTCATCACAGATGGTGGAGGATGAGGCCTTCCAGCGCGCAGATGAGATGATCCTGCGCCATGCCGGAGCGGCGGCACATTTCCTCGATGGTGGCTTTTTTCAGCATCATGGACGCCAGAGGCGTGCTGAGCATGGCAAAGCGCGGATGCACAGAAGGCAGATGCTGACGCAGAAAGGGGTAACCGGCCAGCAGATCCGCAAGGCGGGTGCTGCCGCTGATGCTGAGGGTAGCCTGCATGGTGGTTCTCCTTGTGCCGCTTCGATGGATGATAGGAGCATACCCAGCAATGCGCAGAGTGAAACAAAAAACAGTGGGAATGTTTTATTCCCACTGCGTAAGCAGACTGCGCATCCAGCCGTGTACATCCATGCCGTAGACAGACTGCAGCTTGTCCGGCGTGAGCACATCCGCCAGCGCGCCCTGCGCGGCGCAGCGGCCTTCGTGCAGAAGCAGCGCGTGCGTGCCGTACATGCGCGCAAGGCTCAGATCATGCACCACGGACAATACCGCCCTGCCCGGCGTCTTCAGCCACTCGGCGATGAGCGAAAACACATGCTTCTGATAGATGAGATCGAGATGGTTGGCCGGCTCGTCCAGAATGAGCAGCTGCGGATCCTGCGCAAAGACCTGCGCCAGAAACGCGCGCTGCCGCTCGCCGCCGGAAAGCGTGAGCACGCTCTGATGGCGCAATTCCGTCATGCCGGTCAGCGCAAGGGCGCGCTCCACCTGCTTTTCGCCATCCGCATCCTGAGACGAAAGAAACCCGCGCCGGTGCGCATAGCGCCCCAGCCGCACAATCTCCTCCACGGTGTAATCGTAGCCGACATGGTTGTGCTGGCTCAGTACGCCCATGCGCTGCGCAAGCGCGCCGGGCTTGAGGGCGCGCACATCGCGTCCGTCCAGCGTGACCGTGCCCGTGCAGGGAACGAGGCGCGAAAGCGCGCTCACCAAAGAGGATTTGCCCGCGCCGTTGGGGCCGCAGAGCATGAGCCACTGCCCCTCTTCCAGCGAAAAGGACAGATCATCCACCACCGTGCGGCGGCCATAGCGAACCGTGAGATGGCTTGCCTTCAGCATGGATCATCGCCCCTTTCTTGTGCGGTAGAAGATGATGACGAACAGCACCGCACCCACCAGCGAGGTCACCACGCCGATGGGCAGCTCGATGGGATTGAGGATGGTGCGCCCAACAAGATCCGCCAGCATCAGGAAGATGGCCCCGAAAAACAGCGAAGCGGGCAGCAGCCGCCTGTGATTGGGGCCGGTGAGCATGCGCGTCATGTGCGGCACCACAAGGCCCACAAAGGCGATGGTGCCGCCGATGGATACGCATACGCCAATGAGCGCCGATACCGAAATGAGGATGATCAGCTTCACCCGGCGCACGTCCACGCCGATGTGGCGCGCGTTGTCCTCACCCACGGCAAAGGCGTTCAGCTCGCGGGCGTGCAGCACAATTACGCCGCCGCACACAAGCAGCGTCAGCGCCATCAGCCCCGCGTAGCCCATGGTGCTGCCGCTGAGCGAACCCATGGTCCAGAAGGTGATGGATTTGACCTTGTTGCCCGCAAAGGCGATGATGAGGTTTATGAGGCTGGAGACGAACATGGTGAAGATGACGCCGATGAGGATGATGCTGCTGGTGGCCAGGTTGCGGTCCAGCGCATAGGCCAGCGCCAGAATGAGCATGAGCGAGAGAAACGCGAACAGCATGGCCATGCCCATCACGCCGCCGTGAGCAAAGCCGGGGATGGAAATGCCAAACGCCAGCGCCAGCACCGCGCCCAGGGACGCGCCGGAAGCCACGCCCAGGGTGGAGCCATCCGCCAGCGGATTGCGCAATAGCCCCTGCATGGCCGCGCCGCACAGCGAAAGCGACGCGCCGCACAAAGCCGTGCACAGCACGCGCGGCAGACGCACCTGCAGGATGATGGCACGTGAGATGCCCTCCGGCACCGCAAGCCCCCACAGGCTGTTCCACAGCGCGGTGACGGTATCGCCCAGAGGAATGGACACGCTGCCCACGCAGATGCACAGCAGCATGACAGCGATGAGGGAGAGGGTCATGAAAAGATAGGAAAGTGTGGAAAAACGCTCGCTTTTCATATGAACAGACGATTTTCTATTGGGTCGGCTTCCTGCGGATGAGATAGCCGGAGCACCCGCATGTGCTCCGGCGGCCTTATGCGCAGAATCAAACAGGTACAATCATCCCCGCGAAGCGGCCCGGGGTGCAGGGGCACTGCCCCTGCCTTCACTTGCCTTCGAAGAAGGCATACAGCTCCTCCGCCGCATCCTTCAGACGGGGGCCGGGACGGGTGACCTCGTCGGAGTTGGCGTTGAATACCGCGCCGTTCTTTACAGCCGTCACATCCTGCCAGCTTTCACGGCCCAGGATTTCCTCCGCAGGCGTGGGACCCTCGCCAAAGTACATCGTGGTGGTCACAATGTAGTCCGGGTTGCGGGACAGCACCTGCTCCTCGCTCACCTCAGCCCAGCCGGATACGTCGGCAAAGATGTTCTCCACGCCGCAGATCTGCGCAAGCTCCTGCATGAAGGTGCCGGCGCCGCCCGTCCACAAGCCCCACTGCAGGGGCGAAATCTCAAAATACACGGTCTTGCCGCTCTGAGTGGATTTGGCGCGGATCTCGTCAAACGTCCCCTGCATGTCGGCGATCAAAGCCTCCGCTTCTGCCTCCTTGCCCATCAGCGCGCCGATGTTGCCAATGGCCGTGTACACGCCCTCGATGGTGTCCGCATTGCTGACCACCACACGGATGCCCACATTCTCCAGCGCCTGCACAAACTCGGCCGAGTGCGCCATGTCCGCTAGCAGCACCACCTGAGGCGCCAGCGCAATGATCTGCTCCAGATTGGCCTCCGCGCCGGATTCCACCACCGGCACCTCCAGAATGCTGGCCGGATAATCGCAGTACGTGCCGCGGCCCACCAGCGCCGCCTCGCAGCCAAGCGCGCAGAGGATTTCGCAGTCCGCAGGAGACAGCGCCACAATGCGCGTGGCAGGCTCGGTGAGAGTAACTTCGCGCCCGTACATGTCGGTCACGCGCACGCCATCCGCCAGCGCAAAGCTGAACAGAAGCGCCATGGCAAGGAACAGAGAAACAAGTTTTTTGGTCATACCGGGTTCCCTCCTGATTGATTTTGATCAAATGAATCAGCAGGAGGAACGTTTTTGCTGCAGGTTCATGCACTCAAGCGAGCCGGGAGGCCCTCCGCCGACCGGCGGTCTTAGCTGCAGCCCCAAACATACGCAGTCTGTTCCGCGAAGCGGTCTGGGGTGCAGGGGCACTGCCCCTGCAAAAAAAAGCGTTCCTCCCTGAGGAACACTAAACAGACTGCCGGACAAGCCGTCAGCCGCATAGCAGATCCCACCCCCAGGGGATAGATGATTCACGGTGTAAACAGGTCTCCCGGCTTGGCTTCATCCTACTTGCGCACCTTCCCGCATGAGCAGTGGCTTCATTCGCGCGTTCGTCAGCTTCACGGTTACTGGGATAGCCCGGAACTTTCATCCGTGTTCCCATGACGCTTTTCCTTGCGGACAAGCGCCGCGCATCGCTGCGCAGATACACCGGCTATTCATTTGTCAGACTGAGTATACCGCCGCCGGATGGATGCGTCAAGGGGCTGCCGCGCGGACAGCCCCCCGATGCGTTATTTCATTTTGGCAATCATCCAGCCTTCGTACTCGCGCAGGAAGTCCTCCGCGCTCTTCACCATGCGCACGCCCGCGTCGGTGCCGTTGAAGCCGAAGGTCATCACCAGCTGGCCGAGGTAGCGGTCGATGATCTGCACGTTGATCTGCAGCTTGTTCTCGTCCACCCAACCGGCGGAGGCAGCGCAGCGGTAGCGGAAATCGGTGATTTCGTGCACGTTGCCGCGCTGATCGGAATAGCCCAGCTGCGGGAAGAGGCCAAAGGCGTTGTGCCCAAAGCCAAAGGGCAGCTGCTTTTCGCCCTGGGCGTTTTCGTAGGTGAGCACGCCCTCGCCCTCGGCGGGGAAGGTGAGGCAGAAGCGGGTGATGCCCATGGGGTTGGACGAGCAGACGTACCACTTGCCGCCGATGCGCTCCGCCCACTCGCTGTGCGCCTTGCCGCGCGCGACGGGCAGCTGCAGGCGGGGCAGGCAGATGGGCTCCTCTTCGGGCAGCGGCTCATCGCTCAGACGGCTGACGACGCAGTCGTACAGCGCGCTGAAGAGCGCGGGCAGCATGTCGCGCGCGTTGAGCTGATTATCGCCCGTGCAGACGAAGATGAAATCCTTCTCAGGCACGCAGACGGCGTACTGTCCGCCCATGCCGTAGAAGGCAAAGCTGCCATGGGGCGCCATCCAGAACTGGTAGCCGTAGCCGCAGCGCTCGTGGCAGACCACGTTTTCCAGGTTGTTGTCGTTCTGATAGCCGGTGGCCAGCGCCACATACTCGGGGCTGACGAGCTGCTGACCATCCCAATGGCCGTGATGCATGGTCATGCGGGCGAAGCGCATCAGATCCCTCGGGGTGCACAGCATGCCGGAATCACCCCAGGGGGTGCCGTCCATGGTTTCCAGAATCTCGGCGTTTTCAAAGCCGCCCATGACGCTGAAGAAACGGTCGCGCAGGAAATCCAGCAGGCTCATGCCGCTCAGCCGCTCCACCAGCACGCCCAGCACGTAGCTGCCGGTGGAATCGTAGTGGAACAGGGTGCCGGACGGCTTGATGGGTGTTTGGGCAAAGTAGTACTGCAGGCGATCGGTCACATGGGGCTGGAACCAGTTGCAGCTTTCAAAGCAGGTGCACATCATCAGCATGTGGCGGATGGTCTGCTTCTTCAGCAGCTCCGGCACCACGGGCGGCAGCTTGTCCGGGAAATAGCGGATGATGGGATCGTCCAGGTCCAGCTTGCCCTCATCCGCCAGACGGCCGATGGCCATGGCCACAAAGCTCTTGGTGACGGAGTACATGCGGTGGGGCGTATCGGCTGTGAAAGGCTCCCAGTAGCATTCCAAAAACAGCTTGTCAAAGCGCGACATCAGAATGGAGTGCATATTCACGCCATGCTGGCTGAGACGGTCGAGAAAGCCCTGCAGATCCGCCTTGCGCAGACCTGCCTGCCATGCGGTGATGGTTTTCATTTCGGGTACCTCCTGCTTGTTGCATCTGCCTTTCAGTATACGGGATGGGCCGCGTTTTTTCAATGAAAAGATCAAGAAAAAGGGCCTGCATGACGCAGACCCTTTTGCAGCCGTGCCAATTACACGGTCTTTTTCTTTTTGCCCAGCATGCCCATGCACGCGCAGGAGATAATCATCAGCGCGGCCCAGATCATGACGTGGCTGTCATCGCCGGTGTTGGGCACAGGCGCGGCGGGAGCAGCAGGCACTTCGGGGGCTTCCACCACCTTGGCGGCGCGCCACAGCTGGGTGCCGTAGAAGGGATTGGCGGTACCCACCAGCCAGTAGTTGTCGGTCTCTTCAAAGATGCGCAGACCGTGATTGTAGCGGTCGCCGAAACCGTTGCCGGTGATGGTGTTCACCGTCACGCCGCCGTTTTCGGTGTGGGCGATTTCAAACAGGTCAAAACCGGCCACAGCGTTGGTCATGTACTGCATGGAGCGGGCGATGCCGGCGATGTTTTCCTGCGTGGCGTAGTTGAGCAGCAGGTCATACATGGCCTTGATGTTGGCGGGCAGCTGGTCGGAGATGGCGCCATAATCAGCCATCAGAGCGTTGTACTCGGCGGCGAAGGCGTCGGCTTCGGTAGTGGCAAAGCTGTCGATGAGCGCTTCCAGACGGTCGTTGATGTCCAGCAGCTTTTTACCGACGGCGATGTCCAGCTTCTCGTTCCTGCGGGCTTCGCGGCTGAGCGCCCGCTGCTGCTCGCCGGTGAGGGAGAAGGCGCTCTGGCTCCTGCGGCGGCCGCGGGCGCGCTGGGTGGCCTGCTGCACCTGATCGTCAGCGTTCAGGCTGGCGGCAGCGGCTTCGTCCTCGCTCATCATCAGTTCCACCAGCACGCGGATGTAGTTGAGCTGGCTGCGCCACTCATCGGCTTCCATGCGGAAGAGATCGCCGTTGGCAAACATCACGATGGGGCGCAGGAAGGTAGTGGTGTCCATGGTGGACAGGTACATCTTGCCGTTGTACACGGTGGTCTGCCAGGTGTACTGGTTCATGTGGTTGCCAAAGCCGGAGCCAAGGCCGGTGAGGCTGACCGGGAACGCCTTGGTGGGATCGCCCACAACCTTTTCAATGCGCTCGCTCTTGTCCATGCGGTAGAGGTTGATGGACTGGTCGAGGTTGGTGGCCTGGGTGGTGAAATCCTTGCGCAGCACAAAGCCCTGCAGCGCGGAGGACACGTCGTTGTATTCGCCGATGTAGAGGTAGTCGCCGTACACTTCCAGAGAGCAGGCAACCGCGCTCACGCGCTCTTCATCCAGCGCGAAGGGGTACTTGGCGCCGTCTTCAGGATCACCCGCCAGCACGCTCCACTTCCAGGAGCTCTTCCGGGTGGGTTCGCCGTTGCATACGCCCTTGACGATGGCAAAGCCGCGCAGGGTGCCGGTTTCGGGGTTGCGGCTGGCCGCGTCGCCCGCGCAGATGACCACATACAGCGCGTTGTTGTACTCAATCACCTGGTAGATACCACCGCCGCCGTTGGCGTCGGAGCGCTTGATGGCGGGATAGCCGAACAGATCGTCCATTTCAGCGATGACGTGGAAGGAATCCTGACCGGCGGAAGGATTGGCAGAAATGGCCAGGAACGCGCCCCTGGTCTCATCCAGGCAGCCGGCAATCATCATGTCCTGATAGGAGCCGATGGCGCGGGTGGAGGTGAACACGTTGTCAGCCACCAGCTTGCGGAAGCCTTTGATATCCACGCAGTCGTAGATGCGGGTGATCTTGTCGTTGTTGGCGGGATCCACCTCGTAGATGCAGGGGAAGCCGTTCTGCATCATGATGGCAGTGGTGATCTCAGCCTGCGTGAGGTCGGGGTTGTTCAGGTCCAGCACCATGCCCACGAAGTACAGCTTGCCGTTCATCTCGATGGCGTTGCGGAAGGTGGGAATGATTCCGCCCACGTCGCGGGACAGAAGCACCTTGGTTTCGCCGGTCTTGACGTTGAACTTCAGCAGCACGCCGCCGGCATGGCCGCCGTCAGGCTCGCCCTGATACATGTTGCCGTTGTACATGACCTGCATGAGGGCGGTGCTCATTTCGCTGTCCAGGCCGCCCATGCCAATGCCCAGAATGCTGGAAGCGCCCAGGCCGCCGTACATGGTGCCAATGTACACCCAGTCGCCGTAGGAGGCGGAGCAGTAGCTGTAGGACTGGCCGCGGTCGCCCCTGCCCTGTTCGCTCACGCCGGGCATATAGGGAGCAACGCTGCTTGCGCCAATGTAATCCACGATGCCGTCCGCGTTTTCCACGGCCGTTTCGGGATGGGATACTTTTTCAAACAGGAATTCGCCGCCGCGGTACGCGTAACGGGCGGTGAGAGTATCAGCCTCTTCAGCCGCGGCCGATGCAGCCAGCAGGCACAGTGCCATTGCCAGCAGAAGGATGCGCTTGAGTACGAGCTTCATTTCCCTTACACCGCAGTTTTCTCAATTGTAACGTTTTTGCAACAAAATTGTTACATAATATCATTATAGTTGTAATGTGGTATGAAATCAACAACAAATATGGCGTATTATGTAAAAAGAATAAACAGAATGTACAAAAAATGAGGAATTTGTTTTATAAAAGAAAAAACCATGCATTCCGTTTCCGGAATGCATGGCAATGAAATGTGAAGGGATCGTGGAATTACCACAGCTGAGCTTCAGCGCTCTCCTTGCTGGCGAAGGGGCCGGGCACAGCGGACACGCCGCGCTTTTCGCCCAGATAGTCGCGGTCGAAGATGATGGCGGTGCCGTCGGGGCTCTCAAAGCGCTGGTCGGGCTCGAAGGCCTTGCCCAGGATATCGCTGTGGATGATGCCGCACTCCATGCCGCCCAGGTAGTCGAACAGGTTGGTCTTGAGGCTCCAGGCGCCGTCCTTTTCGACCACTTCCACTTCCACCTTGGCCTCGTCGTTGACCAGGTTGTGCTTCTCGTTCTTCCAGGGCTTGGCGCCGCCCAGGTAGACGTTGCCGTCCACCCACATGGGCAGGTGGCTGAAGTGGTAGGCGTCCAGCTTGTGCATGTCAGGACGGGCCACGTCCAGGTCGAACCACTTGATCCACTCTTCGTAGGTGGGATACTCGTCGAAGCACCAGGTGCCGGAGAGGCGCTCGTGCTCGCGGGGGCCGCCGCGCTCCACGGGGGCGTCAGCAGGCTGACCCTGAACGAAGATGTTGTTGTAGATGCGGTCGTCGCCGTGCAGGAAGGTCATGAAGCCGGCCACTTCCGTGCGGTGACGGATGTGATAGGGGGTGTAGCGCCAGGTGGTGCCTTCGCCAACGTAGGTCAGCGGGCCCATCATGAGGTTGTGCACCAGCGCAGCGCCCTGGGTGGCCAGACGCACGGAGGACTTGGACAGCATGATGTTGTTGTCAATCAGCGTGGGGCCATGGCTGACTTCGATGAAGATGTCCTGGCTCTCCATGCCGCCCTCGGCCCATGCGCAGCCTTCGGGACGCTCGTTGTGATGCAGGAAGTTCTGGGTGATGCGGGTGCCCTGCGCTTCCCAGTCGCACCAGATACCCATGGTGGAGTGATGGATATGGTTGCGGCGGAAGGTGACGTCGATGGCGGCGTGCAGCTTGATGCCGGCGATCTCAGCGCCGCCCAGCTCCTGCATGTTGTTGATGTGATGGATGTGGTTGTCCTCGATGATGGAGAACACGCAGCCCATGCGGCCCACGATGCCGGTCTGCTCGCAGTGATGGATGTGGCAGCGGCGCACGATGTGGGAGCCGACCTTTTCCTTCAGCCAGCCGTGGTACTGACCGCGGCACACCGCGTCGCGCTCCATCTGAGTGGGGCTCTTGAGGTGCTTGGTGGTGAAGTAGTGATCGTTCTCTTCATCGTAGTACTTGCCCAGCGAGATGCCGTTGCACTTGCTGTTGGAGATGTCGCAGTCCTCGATGATCCAGCCCTTGGACCAGTGCGGGCCGACCATGCCGTCCTGGAAGGCAGCGGGCGGAGACCAGGTGGTGGCGGCCTTCTCTACCTTGAAGCCGGAGAAGGTGATGTAACCGCGGCCGGTTTCGATGGGGAAGAAGCAGCGGCGGCGCACGTTGATCTCGGTCTTTTCAGCGTTGGGGTCCTTGTCCTGGAAGTTGGCGTAGATGACGGTCTCGTTGCCGTCCTGCTCGGCAATCCACTTGTACACGGAGTACTCGGGCTCCCAGGAGGGGGCGTACACTTCACCGGCGATCAGCTCTTCCATGGTGAGCGCTTCGTACATCATGCGGTCGTTGAGGTACACGCAGCCGGCATGGCGCACGGTGGGCGCGAAGTACCAGTCGCCGTACACCTCGGTGGTGTAGGGGTTGAAATCGCCGAAGATGCCGTTGTCCACGCGGATGGTCCACACATTGCCCTGCCAGCGCTTCCAGCCGGTCACTTCCTCAGCGCCGGTGATGACCGCGCCCAGGGGCTCCACAGAGCGGTAAACAATGCGGTTTTCTTCGGTACCGCCGTTGACGGGGTTGACGTTTTCACGGTACACGCCGGGGAATACCAGCACTTCATCGCCGGGCTGGGCCAGCTTGGCGGCGTCGCTGATGTAGCGGAACGGACGCTCTTTGCTGCCATTGCCTTCGCGGGGAGCGCGCTGGTCAACGTAGTAAATCATGCGGATGACCTCCTTATGTTGGGTGTTTGTGTTTCGTTTTGGATGCTTGCCGAACCGGGCACATAGTTATAAAAGATAGATTCGATACAAAGGTACAAAACCCTTTAGCACAATATCAAGTTTTTGACATTAAATGCTCACGTGCCATTCGCGGCTCCAGCGGACGGTCTGGCCGGGCTGGATGAGCAGGCTTTTGTACACCTCGGCGCACACGCAGTATTCCGTGCCCCACAGGTACACCGAAGAGGGCGTGAAATCGATGGCTTCGGCAATGGAGGCGGAGGTGCGGCTGCTGGTGAGCCGCCACGCCAGCGGCTGTGCGGGACCGGTCACATCGCATTCGGAGGAGAAGGAGCGGCTCACCGCTCCCGTCCATGCGGCGCCGCAGTCAGTCCGCTGCAGAATGCTGCCCTCAGCCGTGGGCTGCAGCTGCGCGCCAAACAGCTCCAGACGGTGGGTTTCATCCGTGGGGATGCCGCCGAGGGACACAAAGTTGTGGCAGTATTCCGAAATGTCCAGCGCCTTTTCGCCGGTGTTTTCCATTTCGATCTCCTGGCGCAATACGCCTTCCTTCAGCTGCAGGGTGCGCTTTTCGCGGTAGGCGTAGCCGTTGACCATGGGGGAGAGGCACTCGAACACCGCCGCATCTTCGCAGGCGCTCAGGCTGGCCGGCAGCCCCTGCACGCGCCGCTCATCCACAATGCGCCAGGGCTTTTCCGTGCGCCTGAGCACGCCCACGCCCACCTTGAGGTATTCTTCGCCCACGGCGGAGTCCATCTCGATCGCCGGGCACTTGTACTCGCTGCACAGGCCCACGCCGCCCGTGCTGATCTGGTGCGCCTGCGCGCGCTCGGCCTGCGTGAAGCACACATCGCCCATCCACAGCCCGCTCACAAAACCCGTGTGCGCAAAGCGCGTAAGCGTGTAATCATTGCTCCAGGGCGTAAGGATTCGGGCCTTCATCCGGCCGCTTTGCAGAATGATATGATCGCCGCTTGCAATGGTCTTCATATGAAAGGACGCCTCCTGTTTTTTGCGGTTGATGGCTGATTTGATGGTACGGCAAAAGAGGGAGGGTGTCAAGATGAAGAAAGAGGGAGAATAAACGAAAAAACCAACTTGTTTTCACAAGTCGGTTTCTATGGAGCTGATGACCGGATTTGAACCGGTGACCTCATCCTTACCAAGGATGCGCTCTACCTGCTGAGCTACATCAGCATCCTGCGTCTCTCAGACGCGAGGATTATGTTAACACACTTTCGACAGAAATGCAATACCTTATTGCAGAAAATCTGCAAAAAGTCGCTGGCGGATTGCGTCAAGGAGCGCGGCAAGGTTGTCCTCGGAGTATTCCAGCTCGGTGGAGCACAGCCGCGCGTATTCGCACAGCTGGCCGGGCTGGCGCAACGCGAGGTGCGCAACAATCAGCCACAAGAGCACGCACAGGGCGATCCGGCCGCGCACATCGCCGTCATCCAAAGCGCCGTGCAGGTGGCGGAAGAGGAAGTACACCAGCAGCTGCTCCAAAGGCACCTGCAGGCCGGGAAGCGCGGGAATACCCGCGGGCGCGTGCGCAAGGGCATGCAGATGATCCGCCCAGCTTTCGTCCAGCCGTTCCAGCGTGAGCAGAAAGGCCGACCACTGCGCCCAGTCAATGGCGTTCGCAGAGAAGCCCGCAAAGGCGCCCAGCTTTTCCACGCGTGCTTCCATGGGCTGCGTGCGGTCCTGAATGAACGCAAACAGCTCATCCCGCAGGCTGCGCAGCGCCAGCTCCTCAGGATCAGGCTCGTCATCTGCGCCGTCATCCTCCAGCACTTCCAGCGCCATCGACTCCTGCTGATGCAGAATCAGCCGCGCGGCCTCCTCGCAGCACAGGCCAAGGCCCACCTCCGTGCGGTCGGCGTCGAAGTGCCGGAAGCGCGGATGATCGGTGCAGATCTGGCACAGCGCGTCTTCGCCCAGCGTGAGGATGAGATCGCACAGGCCGCGCTCGTTGAGGAACGGGCAGCGCTCCTCCTCGCCCTGCAGGCGGAAGCACGCGCCGTCCTCCGTCACCTCGATGTTCCTGCGCAGACGGCCGCCCATCTCGCCGCCTTCGGCCTGATAACGCGCAAGGGTTTCCGGATCGATGCCTATTTCCCAGGCGATGCAGCAGCTGTGGCGGCATTCGCCCGCGATGCACTGAAAGCGGCGGTAGTAGTTGGGCGCGATGGTTTTCATGCGGCGGTCAGCCTCCGTGTGATTGGTGCTTGTTCATTATACGCCAAAACCGTGCCGGTGAAAAGCGCTGCATTGACAGGGGCTGCAACAGGCCGTATACTCAAATTCAGATGTTTGGGTAACCTTTGACAGGACTTCTGAGTATTCCTTTTGAAGCGCATGCATACAGAATGGGGGATCGGCCGGATATGCTTGCAGTCAGTGCAGAGCTGGAGCGGATTGTGGGCCAGTACAAGGACATGGTGTGGCGCATCGCTCTGAGCATGACCAAAAACCAGTACGACGCGGAGGACGTGTTTCAGGACGTTTTCGTGCGGCTGGTGGATTCCATGGGCAAAATCGAAAGCGAGGAGCACCTCAAGGCATGGCTCATCCGCGTCACCGTCAACCGCTGCCGCAGCTGGAGCAAGAGCAGCTGGAAGCGCAAGGTGGATTCCTACGAGCGCAAGCACGAGGAGCTGGGCGACCGCGTGGAGCCCGTCTCGTGGGATCAGCACGGCGCGCAGGCGGATGAGCGCTTTGATCCGGAAATGGCGCAGACCCTGCTCGGCGAGCAGGTGATGAGCGTGCTGCAAAGGATGGATCAGCCCTACCGCGTAGTGGTGTACCTGTTTTACTACGAAAACCTGTCGGTCAGAGAGATTGCCGACGTGCTGGATGTGAAGGAAAACGCCGTGCGCACGCGCCTGTCGCGCGCCCGGGATCGGATTCGGGAAGGAGTGAATCAGCATGGCTGATAAGAGAAACCGTCAAACCGCGCTGCCGGAGCATCCCTCGGATGAGCTGGTCAGCCGTACGCTGGCGAGCATGAACCGCCGCCTGGAGGAAAACCGCGCCCGTCCCGTTTCTCAGCCGCGCCGTACCCATCGCGTGCAGGCCTTCAGCCTGGCCGCCGCTGCGGCGGTGCTGGCGGTGTTCCTGCTGGTGCAGGGCAATGCAAAGCTTGAGCCCGTTTCCTTTTCCTATCAGCCGGATCTGCGCCTGAACGCCGTCACCCGCACGGAGCACGATGGCCAGAGCGATCTGGCGCAGCTGGCGGCGGAGCTGGACGCAGCGCTCACGCCCGGAAAGGATGCGCCCAAACGCACCGACTACCTGTTTTACGATTTTGCCATGAACGAGCAGAGCGCGCCCATGTGGTTTGCCACCGCCCAGTATGAAGGCGCGCATGACCTGCGGCTGACGGTGTCCAGCTTTGCCACCACGCTGCACAGCGCGCTGGAAAACGGCGCGCCTGCGGATGTGAACGGCACGGCGGTGCGCACCGGCGTGGACGCGGCAACGGGCGATTTCTTTGCCGTGTGGCGCGCCGGGGAACGCTATGTGCAATTGCAGGTGCCGGGCGGCGGCAAGCTGAAGGATGGCGAAAAGCGCGGCTGCATCGCAGAGATGCTCCAACTGCCGCTGATGAAGGACTGAGCGCATGAAACGATGGATGGTCATCCTGACCGTGCTGCTGGCGCTTCTGGGCTTGGCTTCCGGCGCTTTGGCGGAGGAAAGCCGCCTGCTGGTGTACATGGTCGGGTCGGATCTGGAATCCGAGGGCGGATTGGCCTCGGCAGATCTGCGTGAGATGATGAACGCCTGCCCGGAAAGCGGGCTGGAGGTGCTGGTATGCGCGGGCGGATCGCAGCGCTGGCGGAGCGTTATTTCGCCCGATGCGCCCACGCTGTACCGCCTGACGAAAAACGGCATGACGGAGCTGAGCAGTAAACCGGGCAGCAGCATGATGGACGGCGAAACCCTCGCGTGGTTTCTGAATCAGGCAGGCGAAGGCCCAAACGCGGCGCTGCTGTTCTGGAACCACGGCGGCGGGCCGCTGGTGGGCTTCGGCCGCGACGAGACCGATCCCGGAAACCGGCTGCTGCCGCACGAGATCGTGCAGGCGCTGAAACCGTATGTGCAGCAGATTGGCGCGTTTTCGTGGATCGGCTTTGACGCCTGCCTGATGGGCACGATGGAGATGGCCGGACTTTTGCAGCCGTATGCGCAGTACCTCATCGCCTCCGAAGAGGTGGAAATGAGCTGTGGCTGGAACTACGCCTTCCTTTCGCACATGGCGGAAGGACTGCCCGTGCCAAAGCTGGCGCATCACATCCTGTCGGATTTCTTCGACGCAACCGTGGCGGCCTGCGGCGGCGATCCGCAGATGATGCCGGCCATCACGCTGGCCTGCTATGATCTGGCGCTGTATGCGCCGCTGGCGGAGCGTCTGGATGCGCTGGCCAGACGCATGGAGGATTCCGTGGCGTTCGGCTCCTTTGCGGCGCTGGCGCACAGCCGGTCGTCGGTTCCGTCCATGGGGCGCTTTTCCGGCGGCCTGACCACCGATCTGGTGGATCTGCGCAGGCTGGTGCAGAGCGTGCAGGCCTACTATCCCGCCGAGGCGCAGGCCGTGATGAGCGCGCTGGACGAGATGGTGGTGGCCTGCGCCACCAATCATCCGGACAATTCCGGCATATCGGTGTATTTTCCTTACGAGGACAAGGCGGAGTACCTCTCCGGCATGGACGAGGCCTACCGCAGCCTGTCGCCCGCTGAAGGGTACCGGGCCTTTGTGGACAGCTTTGCCAGACAGTGGATCGACGGCGCGCTGGAACAGACGCAGCTGTCGCCTGCACCGGAGAGCGAAAAGCCCGCCATCCGCCTTTCCGCAGAGCTGGCGGAGAGCTTTGACGGCGCGTACTATGCCATCCTGCAGGATTTTGGCGAAAACGGCTACGGCTTTTGCAGCATGGGCAGCGAAACCACGCTGGACGGCCAGCTGCTCACGGCGGATATCCCCATGGAAACGGCCTATCTCATCAGCGGCGAGGAGCGCTTTCCCATCTTCCTGCGCCGTCAGGAGGCGGACGGGCGGCGCGTGCTGTACCACGCCAGCGTGTTTCTGGTCAAAATGCCCCCGGATCTTTCTGACTGGGATTTTCAGCGCGCAGAGATGCAGATTGCGGTGGACAGCCGCACGCGCCAGTGCACGGTGGTGGGCGCGTACCTGTACGAGGACGGCATGCAGATGGGCAAGCGGCAGGTGGATCTGCACAGCTGGGATCTGCTGCAGACGGCGCTGTACGGCTACGATCCCGCGTATGACGAACAGGGCGCGCTGCTGCCCTTCCACGACTGGACGCCCCAAAACATCGCCTTCGGCATGGAGGTGGCGCTGGACGAGCCCTTCCGCATCGAGATGGCGCCCATCGAGCCGCGGGCAGGCAACCTGTACTGCCAGCTGGTGGTGCGCGATGTGTACGGCGGCCGCCACGGCAGCGATCTGATCCTGCTGGATGAAAAGAACCCATAAAAAAGAAGGACTGCTGCAAGCCAAAGCAGCAGTCCTTTTTGGCGCGTGAATTAACCCATGCGGGTCAGGTTGATCAGGCCGCCGGCCAGGATCATCCTGCGCTGACGGTCGGTCAGGGGGAGTTTGGCCTCGATGGCGAAGCCCTTGGTCTTGTTCAGCACCGGCACGATCTCCGCGCCGGACGCGATGAGCGCCTGGATGTTTTCCAGCGCGATTTCGTCCTCCTGATCAAAGCGGTCGTAATCCGCCTCGTTGACGAACTCCAGCGGCAGGATGCCATTGTTGATGAGGTTGGCGCGGTGGATGCGCGCGAAGCTCTTGGCCAGCACGCCGCGGATCTTCAGATACAGCGGCACGAGGGCGGCATGCTCGCGGCTGGAGCCCTGGCCGTAGTTCTGGCCCGCCAGCAGGAATCCGCCGCCTGCTTCCTTGGCGCGGGCGGGGAAGGTGGGATCGACGGGCGCAAGGCAGTGCTCGCTCAGCTTCGGGATATTGCTGCGGAAGGGCAGCAGAGAGCTGTCGGAGGGCATGATGTGGTCGGTGGTGATGTTATCCTCCATCTTGAGCAGCACCTTGCCGCCGAGGTTTTCCTCCAGCGCGCTGGCCTGCGGGAAAGGCTTGATGTTGGGGCCGCGCACAACCACGGCGTCGGCAGCCTCTTCTTCCGAAACGGGCGGAATGATGAGGTTGTCGTTGTAGAGGAAGCTTTCAGGCATGTCGACGTTCAGGTCGGCGTCCACCTGGCGCGGGTCGGTCAGCACGCCGGTGAGGGCGGTGGCAGCGGCGGTTTCGCAGCTGACCAGATAGATGCCGGCGGATTTGGTTCCGCTGCGGCCAAAGAAATTGCGGTTGTTGGTGCGCACGCTCACGGCGTTGGTGGAGGGGCTCTGACCCATGCCGATGCAGAAGCCGCAGGCGGTTTCGCAGATGCGCGCGCTGGCCTCGATCATGTCGTGCAGCGCGCCGTTCTTGCTCAGCATGGAAAGCACCTGACGGCTGCCGGGCGCGATGACCAGCGACACATCGGGATGCACGGTCTTGCCCTTGAGGATGGCGGCTACGCGCATCATATCGAGGTAACTGGAATTGGTGCAGGAGCCGATGCACACCTGATCCACCTTGATCTGCCCGGCTTCTTCCACGGTCTTGACATTGTCGGGCATGTGGGGCAGAGCCACCATGGGCACAAGGCTGGACAGGTCGATCTCAACAGTCTCTTCATAGGTAGCATCTTCATCCGCACACAGGGGGATGAAGTCCCCTTCGCGGCCCTGCGCCTTGAGGAACGCGCGGGTCACCTCGTCAGAGGGGAACACGGAGGTGGTGGCGCCCAGTTCCGCGCCCATGTTGGTGATGGTGGCGCGCTCCGGGATGGACAGGGTGGCTACGCCGGGGCCGGTGTATTCCATCACCTTGCCCACGCCGCCCTTGACGGAGAGGCGCCTGAGCAGCTCAAGAATGACGTCCTTGGCAGCCACGCCGCGGGGCAGTTCGCCGGTGAGATGCACATTGACCACGCTCGGGCAGCTGAGGTAATATTCGCCGCCGCCCATGGCCACGGCCACGTCCAGTCCGCCCGCGCCGATGGCAATCATGCCCAGCGCGCCGCCGGTGGGGGTGTGGCTGTCGGAGCCCAGCAGCGTCTTGCCGGGCTTGCCGATGCGCTCCAGCTGCACCTGATGGCAGATGCCGTTGCCGGGCTTGGACAGATACACGCCGTGCTTGGCGGTCACGGTGGCGATGTACTTGTGGTCATCCGCGTTTTCAAAGCCGGTCTGCAGCGTGTTGTGGTCGATATAGGCAATGCTCTTTTCGGTCTTCACACGCGGGATGCCCATGGCTTCAAACTGCAAATAGGCCATGGTGCCGGTGGAGTCCTGCGTGAGGGTCTGATCAATATGGATGGCGATCTCGCTGCCGGGAATCATCTCGCCCGAAACCAGGTGGGCAGACAGGATCTTCTGCGTTACATTCATGGGGGGTCCTCCGTAAAAGAAAAATCACGGCGCGGCCACAGGTGCCTCGCCGTGATTCAGTATAAGGGAAAGCGGCGTGCGCTTTCAATGATTTGGCTTAAAAAGTGCAGGAATTAAACATGCCATTCACTCAAAAATCCTGTACCTGCCCGAGAGCATCAGCAAACAGAAGAAGTGCAGACAGTTGTCATAGTAGCGCCTTGCGCCTTTTCTCAGCGGCAGATCCCACAGGCGCTGCACCCACTCCAGCCGGTAGGTCCCTTCTGCCGCCAGCGATGCGGAGGCCAGCGTGGCCACGATGGCGTGGGGATGCATGGCTTCCGGCGCGACGGGCGTGCCGTCCGGCAGGTAGGAGTCGTACTTGAGGTACTCCGTCTTTTCGCTGAAGAAGCGCTGCATGTTGTCGGCAATTTGGGTCAGCTCCGGCGTTTTGCCGCACCATGCCGCATCCAGACCGATGTTCATGGCCACGCGGTAGGCGTCGGAGTAGAAGTTCATCTGCACGGCCATCATCATGCCGTAGCTCATGCCCTCGGTGCGGGCGTCGATGTTGCCGGCTTTATTTCACGTACCAGTGATAGTCGTAGCCATAGTCCGGCTGGCAGCGGCGCGGCGCGGCGGTGAAGTGCACCACGGCGTTTTCGCCAAGGGTGACGTCGAACGAACCGTTCACGATGCGGCTCTGCGCCAGCGGCTGCCCAGCCTGACGCAGCACGGCCAGCTGATCACGGGAGAGGCTTTCGGGCTGGCCCATCTCGTGCCACACCTTGAGCGGGTTGCACACGTCCTCGTCCACCGTGCGGGTGATGAGGCTGCATTCGCCCATTCCGGGCAGATCAATGGTCAGGTCCAGCTTTGCGCGCTCCACGCGGCACAGGTTCCACAAAACGCCTTCCAGGCTGCCGTCCGCGCGGCGGAGGATGACGGCGTGCTCATCGCGGTACACGCACTCGCCCTTCAGGTTGTTGAAGAAGGCAAACGTCCACATCGTGGGCTTGGCGATCATCCCGTTTGCAATCATGCCAAAGCCGCCGTGGAAGGGGCGCAGCGGCACGCCCTGCTCCTCAAACACATCGCCGAAGGTCCAGTAGGAGTACGACGCGGCTACATCGCCCAGGCAGGCAAGCAGACCGGCGATGAAGGCGGCGTTCTGGTTGGTATCGTGAATGGGGCAGAAGGGGTTGTAGGAGGTGTTGAATTCGGTGATGTGCATCTCCATGCCCCTGTATTCCGGGAAACTGTCGATGATGCGGCGGGTCTCCTGCATCTCTTCCAGAAGACTTTCCACCGTGCGCATGTCGTGGTAGAGGTAGCGGCCCTTGCGCTCGGGCGTGTTGCCCATGTAGGCGTGGCGGGTGACGAAGTCCACGGGCAGTTTTTCATCACGGCAGAAGGTGAGGAAATCGCGCACCCACTGCTGCGAACCTTCGCCGCCGCAGATGGCCGGGCCGCCCACGCGCATGCGGGGCAGGGCTTCCTTCACGGCTCTGGCGCTCGTGGCATACAGCTGCAGATATTTTTCCTTGTCGGCGTTTTCCCAGAATCCGCGCAGATTGGGCTCGTTCCACACCTCGCACGGCCACTGGGATACTTCGCTTTCGCCGTAGCGCTCCGCCAGATGACGCAGCGTGGCCTTGACCATGGCCGCCCATTTTTCGTGATCGGCAGGCGGGGTGGTGTTGCCCTTCCAGTAGAAGATGGTCTGCGTGCCGCTGGCCATCTTTTCCGGCATGAAGCCCAGCTCGATAAACGGGCGCAGGCCGGCGGCCAGATAGCTGTCCATCACGCGGTCGAGGTAGGTGAAGTTGTAGCGCTCGTGCTCCACGCCATTTTCATCGGTGTAGGGCTGGTAGATGGCCATGTCGTCGCAGAACAGGCCGTGGCCGCGGATGTGCTGGAAATGCGCCAGCTCCTGCGCCATGTTCAGCTGGTCAAGGTATTCCTTGTGCAGCGCCAGGCCCATGCGGCCGGTGCCCACGCAGAAGGCGGCGTTGTTGGTAAAGGACGCCCGGCTGTCCGGGGTGAGGGTGATGCGGTTCATGGTTCAGTCCTCCTGAGTCAGTTTGGCCATGTCAAATACGATGTACTGCCCGTCGGAAAGATCCAGCCGGTGCGTGTCGATGGGCCAGCCCATATCGATGGCAGGCGCGGCGGCGAGGGCTTCATCGGTGATGTTTTGGTAGAAAAAGTCGATCTTTTCGCGCGGATACAGATGGGGTTGATGCGAGCACAGCACATGCTCAAAGGGCAGCGCGAGCACCGGCTGCATGTTCTTCTTCAGCGCGGAAACGCCCGGCGTTTCGGGAAAGAACGCCCATGTGCAGGGGTTCCAGTTGTCGCCGGTCAAAAGCAGCTTTCTCTCCGGCACTTCGATCACGCAGGAACCGGGCGTGTGGCCGGGACAGGGGAGGATGCGCGCCGTCATGCCGCCCAGGTCGATTTCGCAGCTGTCCAGCGGCAGCGCCTCGGCTGCGGGCATGGAGGCGTAGCCTTCGGGCGCAGCGATGCCGTTTGACTGCGCCTGCTGCTGCACGCGCTCGCGGTGCGCCTGATCGGTGTAGAGGGCGTAGTGGAGCAGATCTGCTTCGCAGAGGAACACGCGGTCAAACCACACCGATCCGGCGGCGTGGTCGTGATGCGCATGGGTGATGACCACCTGCACAGGCAGATCCGTCAGCGTGCGCGCAAAGGCCTGCACGTTTTCAAGGCCGTAGCCGGTATCCACGAGCAGCGCCTTGCGTGTGCCGGTGAGCAGCGTCATGCACACGCCCATGGGGTCCTGAATATGGTAAACGCCGGGCAACACTTCGTTTGCGTGAAAAATACTCATATGCGTGTCTCCTTTCGCATGGGATAGTGGTTCGACAACAACCTTTCATTTCCTCTTGAGGGAACGCAAATTCGTCTTGTTATCGCTGCGCGTGGCATGGTATAATGCACACAGAGCCAAAGAAAGGAAGCGTTTTCAACATGAACGCCACGAATGATATCTGCCGCAGCTGGCTGCCTTTTCTGCCCGGTGATCCCGCTGAAACCGTCCGCTGCGCATACGATATGGCACGGAGTGAACTGAACATCGCCCGCGAAAGCGGCATGAATCTGCCCCAGATCATCCTGAACCTGCAGGAGGACATGGGCGAGAGCTTCCGCATTGCCAAAACGGAGGACGGCTACCAGGTGTCCGGCGGCGAGCCGGGCGTGCTGTACGGCACGTACCGCCTGCTGATGGCGCTGTATGCCAAAGAAAAGGTGGTTTGCGGCACAACGCCCTGCAAGCCTTTTTACGGTCTGCGCATGATCAACTGCTGGGACAATGCCGAGGGCACCGTGGAGCGCGGCTATGCCGGCATGTCGCTGTTCTTTGACGGCGGCAGGCTGAGCTACGACGCGCGCCGCATGCGCCAGCTGGGCCGCATGCTTGCCTCTGTGGGCCTCAACGTGCTTTGCATCAACAACGTCAACGTCCACGATCCCGCGCATTTGCTCATTGAAGAAGAATGGCTGCCGGAGTTGGCCAGACTGGCGGATCTCTTCCGCCCCTTCGGCGTCAGGCTCATGCTCTCCATCGATTACGCGCAGCCCATTCGCCACGGCATCCCCACCGCGGATCCGCTGGACGAAGCGGTGCAGAACTGGTGGAAAAAGCAGGCGGAGATGGTCTACCGTTACGTGCCGGATCTGGCCGGCTTCCTGGTCAAGGCGGACAGCGAGCATCGCCCCGGCCCGTTCACCTACGGCCGCAACCACGCGCAGGGCGCCAACATGCTGGCCAGGGCTTTGAAACCCTTTGGCGGCTGGCTGGTGTGGCGCTGCTTTGTGTACAACTGCATGCAGGACTGGCGCGATACGCAGACCGACCGTCCCAAGGCCGCGTACGAGCATTATGCCTGGCTGGACGGCCGGTTTGACGACAACGTGATCCTGCAGATCAAGAACGGCCCGTATGATTTCCAGGTGAGCGAGCCCGTATCGCCCCTGCTGTACGCCATGCCGCAGACCCATCTGGCGGTGGAGGTGCAGCTGGCGCAGGAATACACCGGCCAGCAGATCGACCTGTACGCCATGGCGCCCATGTGGAAGGAGCTCTTCCGCGATCTGCCTGCGCAGAAGGTGATGGCCGTGGCTGCGGTGAGCAATCTGGGCCGCGACTGGAACTTTACCGGCCATCCCTTTGCGGCGGTCAATTTGTTCACCTACGGCCTCATGGCCTGGTGGCCGGACTGCGTGGAGGATTCCGAAAGCCTCATGCGGCTTTGGGTGAAGCTCACCTACCGCCTGAGCGAGGAACAGGAAAACACCCTCGTGGATATGCTTTTGAACAGCCGCAGCATCTACGCCAAATACGCCGCCAACCTCGGCCTTGGCTGGATGGTATATCCCCACACCCATTACGGCCCCAATCCCGGCGGCTACGAGTTTACGCCCTGGGGCACCTACCACAAGGCCGACCGCAACGGCGTGGGCGTGGACCGCTCGGACAAGGGCACCGGCTATGCGCAGCAGTACCCTGAACCCTTCCAGAGCCTGTACAACGACCCCGCTGCCTGCCCGGACGAACTGCTGCTGTTCTTCCATCGCCTGTCCTACGACCATGTGATGAAGGACGGACGCACGCTCATCCAGCGCCTGTACGACGATCATTTCGAGGGCCTGGCCGGTGCGGAGCATCTGGCCGAGCAGCTTGCCACCCTCGACCTGCCTGAGCCTGACGCAGCGGAAGCGCACAAGCGCATGCAGCAGCAGCTGCACAATGCCCGCGAATGGTGCGATATCACCAACACCTTCTTCCACCGCTACAGCGGCGTGGAGGATGCGCGGGGCCGCACCATCTACCCCTGACGAAGGGAGAACCATATGAAAAAAACCATTCTCTGCGCGCTGGCGTGCCTGCTCACGCTGTGCGCGCTGGGCGTAACGGCAGGTGCGGCGGAGCCGTCCGCAGTGCTGCCGTTTGGCGCGGTATGGGCGCTGGCGCTGGCTGCGCTGTGGCGGCTGTACCGCGCGTGGCTTGTGCTGGAAAAACCCTTTGCCCACAAACGCCTGTGGGCGCTGAGCCTTGTATTTGCCGGCGTGATGACGCTGGGGCAGAGCTTTTCAGCGCTGGGCACGGCGGAATGGGTGACGGGGCACAAGCTGGCAGCGCTTTGCTATCTGCTGGGCCGCGTGCCGCTGTACTATGCGCTCATGCGCATGCTCGTTAACGCGCTCAGCCTTGAACGCACCCAAGCGGCAAAGCTCATCCCCGGCTGGAAGATTGGCGCGGCGCTGCTGGTCTGCTGGCTGCCGTGGTACATCTGCCTGTTTCCGGGCACGGTGAGCAACGACAGCGTATCCCAGCTGATGAGCATCCTTGGCCTGAAGGAGCTGACCAACGCCAACCCCATCTGCCAGACCGGGCTGGTGGCGCTGTTCCGCTGGATGGGCCTGACCATTGCCAACAGCCCCGACCTTGGCGTGGCGCTGTACTGCATCGTGCAGGGCGTGCTGATGGCGTGGCTGATGGGCGCGCTGATTGCCGAAATGGAAAAGAGCCTTGCGCCGCGCTGGCTGGCGTGGGGCAGCTTTGCGTTTTACGCCTTCTGCCCGATCTTTCCTGTGTTTGCGTTCTGCATTGGCAAGGACACCAACTTTGCCATGGCGGTTTTGTTCCTGGCGCTGGAAACGTGGCGCACCACCCACGGCCAGCACGGCTGGAAGCGCATTGCGTGCACGTGCATGGCGGCCGTCGGCTGCGTGCTTCTGCGCAATCCCGGCGTCTATCTGGCCAGCCTTACGCTGGCGCTGACGCTGCTTTGGGCCATCCGCAAGGCAAAGCTGCGCACGGCTCCGCTGTGCGGTCTGCTGAGCGCAGCCCTCGTATTTGCGGTGCTGCATCTGGCGGTGCTGCCCATGTTTGATATTGCGCCCATGCCGGAAACCGAGGAATATTCCATCCCGCTGCAGCAGATTGCCCGCGTGGCGGCTGGCGAAGCCCTCACGCCCGAACAGCGCGAAATCGTGGACGGCGTGATTCCGGTGGATGAACTGAAGGGCGCGTACAACGGCGAACTGAGCGACCCGGTGAAAGACCTGTGGCGCGCAGGCGTGACGCCCGAGCAGAAGGCTGCCTTCTGGAAGGTGTGGCCGCAGATCATCAAGGATAACCCCATGACCTGTGCGAGCGCCACCTTCCACAACACCTACGGCTATCTCTACCCCGGCTATGTGAGCATCATCAAGCCCACGCTGCTCATTGGCGATCAGGCCACGCGCACAGCCAGCGTGAAGGGGTATTACGATTATTCCGTCAATCCGCTGAGCGTGAAGCTCAAGGCGTTTACGGAAACGCTGAATCAGAACGCGCTCTACCGCATTCTGGTATCTCCCGGCCTGTACGGGTGGATCACCCTGCTTTCCGCCGCATGGCTGATGCGCAAGAGCATGAAGCGCGAGCTGCTCAGCGCCGTGCCTGCGCTGTTCACGCTGGCAGGCTGCATGCTTTCCGCCGTCAACGGCTACTTCCGCTATGCCATGCCGCTGTACCTGAGCGCGCCGCTGCTTCTGTGGCTGATGGCGCAAAATCGGCCCACTGATGATTGACGCCAAACAGATTTGATCAATAGGGAGCGATCTTCTATGAAAAAATGGCTTTCCGTGGTTCTTTCCTGCCTGCTGGCGTTCACGCCTGTGCTGGCCGGTGCAACCTCGTGGATGGACAGCCTGTTCGGCGGTTCCTCCTATGATGATGGCACGGAGGACAGCTATGGCTCCGATCTGTCCGGCCTGATGGACATCTTCGGCGGACTGCTGACGGAGGACGACTTCGCGTGGCAGTACGACGACAGCAGCAGCGATCTGGATTCGCTGCTGGGCGCGCTGATGGGCGGCGGCTCCTACGGCTCTGAGAACAGCTACAGCTGGGGCAGCGATCCCTACGGAAGCACGGGAACCACCGGCAGCTACGGCGATCTGTTCGGCTCCATGGGCTCCTCCGCGCTCAGCTCCCTGTTCGGCTATGGCCTGGACAGCAACTACAGCTGGTTTGGCGGTTCTGCCGGCGATGTGACCGCGTGGAGCAACCCCAACCTGTCCATGCCCAAGTCCACCGGCGATGACACCACCTGGGCCATCTACTGGTACCTGTGCGGCAGCGATCTGGAAACCCGCGGCGGTCTGGCCACGAAGGACCTGAACGAAATGCTCAGCACCAGGCTGCCGGACAATGTGAGCGTCGTCATCGAAACCGGCGGCGCGCGCCAGTGGAAGAACAGCACCATGAAGGCGGACCGTCAGCAGCGCTGGCTGTATCAGGGCGGCGAATTCAAGCTCATCGAGGAGCGCCCCGCCGCCAACATGGGCAAGATGGAAACGCTGGCTTCCTTCCTGAATTTCTGCAACCGCAACTTCAAGGCGGACAAGCGCGCTGTGATCTTCTGGAACCATGGCGGCGGATCGGTGGCGGGCGCGGCGTTCGACGAGCGTTACGGCTCCGATGCGCTCAACCTGGGCGAGATGAAGGCCGCGTTTGACACCGTGTTTGACCGCAATGAAAAGAAGCCGCCCTTTGAAATGATCGGCTTTGATACCTGCCTGATGGCCACCATCGACGTGGCGCACATCTTCAGCGGTATGGGCCGTTATCTGGTGGCCTCCGAGGAGACCGAGCCCGGCACCGGCTGGGATTACAGCGCCATGTTCTCCGCCATCGCCAGGAACCCCGGCATCAGCGGCGCAAAGCTGGGTCAGGTGATCTGCGACAGCTACGGCGAGGCCTGCAAGGCGTCCCGCGTGCAGGGCAACATCACACTTTCCGTCACCGATCTCACCCGCCTCAGCCCGCTGGTGAAGGCCTACGAGGCATTCGGTCAGGAGGCGCTGCGCGCCGCTGCCACCGACAAGGGCTTCTACGCCCGCTTTGCCCGCGCCGCTGCCCGCAGTGAAAACTACGGCGGCAACACCCGTGAGCAGGGCTACACCAACATGGTGGACCTTGGCCATCTGGCCCGTCTCACCGCCGACATGCTGCCCTCTGCCAAGGGCGTCATCGACGGGCTGAACAACTGCGTGCTCTACCGCGTCAACGGCTCCTACCGCACCGAGGCCACCGGCCTGTCCGCCTATTACAGCTACAGCGGCAGCATCAAGGATCTCAACCAGTACGCCCAGCAGGGCGTGGGCGACGCCTTTGCCCAGTATTACTACTACGGCCTCACCGGCCAGATGACCGAGCAGGCGCAGGCCATCCTGCAGCAGGGTCACACCCAGCCCGTGGAGCCTGTGGTGTTTGAAACCCTGGCCGATACCGACTGGGACGGCATGGCCCTCACCGTGGACGAGGACGGCAACGCCTGCCTCAACCTTGGCCCGCAGGCGGATGAACTGCTCTCCGGCATCGGCTTCCAGCTGTTCTGGATCGACTACGACGAGGACATGATGATGATCCTCGGTACTGACAACGACATGGAAGGCAGCTGGGAAGAGGGCGTGTTCCGCGACAACTTCCGCGGCGTGTGGGGCAGCCTGAACGGCCAGCTGGTGTACATGGAGCTGAGCTTTGAAGGCGGGGACTACAACCTGTACTCCGTGCCGGTGCTGCTCAACAACGAGGAGTGCCACCTGCAGGTGGCCTACGACTTCGTCAGCGAAAACTGGCAGATCCTGGGCGCACGCCAGGGCCTGGAAGCCGGCGGCATGGCCTACAAGGACATGCGCCTCCTGCGCAACGGCGACGTCATCTGCCCCATCTGGTATGCCTCTCCACTGGACGACGACAGCGCGGAATTTGAACCCTACGCCATGGACGACATCGTCATCACCGATTCCCTCACCTTCGAAGAATCCGTCCTGCCTGACGGCGTGTACGGCCTGATGTTCGAAATGTGGGACGCTCAGAACAACTACGCCTACTCCCAGCCCATCTACTTCGAGATGGAGGGTGGAGAGATTTATACGATTGTGGTGTGACGAGGGGGGACGCCAAGGGCTCTGCCCTTGGATCCCGGCAGGGGGCTGAGCCCCCTGCACCCCGCACACCGCGCACCTGAAAGATGCGCGGTGTGTGTATGTTTAGGGCTGCATTGAAGACCGCCGCTCCTCGGAAGGAGCCGCGGCTCGCTTGAGTGCAAAGGGGTACCTGTCTTGTGTGACCTAACAGGCTGGTATTGAGGGGAAGCTCCCGCGTAGCGGGTGATGAGGTGGCCAGTTCCTCGCCAACTCAACCACCACTCTCATCCCCCTCTCACCCCAAGCTCCAAAAAACAAGTCCCCTTTGTCTCCGCACATCACTTCCAATTAGCGAAGCGACTTCATTCCTTCATTTCTTCATTTTACAAAAAGCAAGCCTGCTGCGCATCGGCAGCAGGCTTGCTTTTTGTAATCCATTATCTTCTTTCCGGTCTCAGTCCCGTAAATACGGCGTACACCCACGGGCAGATCAGCCGCACAATCCACGCGCCAATCAGGCACAGCGCCGCGCACAAAAGCGGCAGCCCCAGCCCGGCCATCACAAACGAGGCGGTTCCGGTGCCCAGCACCTTCTGGTACAGCTTGACCGCGTACGGCTCCATCAGCAGATGGCAGCAGTACAGGTAGAACGACGTGTCCACCCACCACGGCAGCTTGCGCAGGCGGCAGCATCCATCCGCCAGCACCCACAGCAGCAGCGGAGCGGGAATCCAGAACAGGTAGTGCAGCTGATGGCCGCTGTGCCGCAGCAGGCATGTGCCCACCAGCAGCGCGGCAGCCAGCGGATACTTCCAGCGGTTCGTGCCGTCCGGTATGCTTTCGAAGCGGTCCTTGTGCCAGTAGCCGATGTACGCGCCCAGCACATACACCGGCGCCCAGTACACCATGGTGGAGTAATGGATGGCCAGCTGCGGGATGCACACCAGAATGAGGCAGATCCCCCCGCCCACCCGCGCAGGCCATTTCTTCTGCACGCACCAGCGGATGACCGGGAACAGCACAATCAGCCCCAGCAGCGTGCGGATGTACCACAGCACCGGCAGCGCCGAATCGTAGGTAATGCGGCGGAACACCGTCCGCGCGTCGGTGGGCTGCATGATGGTGCCCCACACCAGATACTCCCGGAACAGGCTGTGCGCATAAAACAGCGCGCTCCACAGAAGATACGGCAGGATGAGCGTGCGCAGCTTGCCAAGCAGCAGCTTCCAGTAGTTCCGCTCATCCGCTCTGCGGTAGCACAGATAGGCGGAGAGGAAAAAGAACGTGGAGATGGCTGCATCGGCCAGATAGCGCCAGTACAGGTTGACCGTCAGCGCCCACTGGGGCAGATTGCGGTCAAAGCTGCCGGGCAGCGCCGTGTGCAGCGTGATGATCATCAGCGCGCACACAAACTGCAGGCAGCACAGCTTGCGGGAGATTTCGGGCTTCATGCGTGCTCCTTGGGCGTGAAGAGTTCAAAGATGGGGTATTCGTAGCCCTGCTTGCGGCTGTAGTCCAGCACTTCCTGAGAGCGCACCGTCCAGCAGGCCAGATGAGGCTTGAAAACACGCTTCATCAGCCACACGGAGAGCACTTTGTCGGTGGGGACGGAATAGGCCACAAAGTGCGGACGGCTGAGCACGTTCACCAGCAGATGCTTGAGGGCAAAGTAGGAGACGTAGTTGAGCTCCTTCTTGTTCCACTCGCCGCCGGAGGCCAGCTGGCCGCGCACGATTTCAGGGGCGTTTTTGCGGAAATAGTGCATGGCCGTGGGATCGAAGGATTCCACGCAGTACGGGCCGCTGTAGCCCTTGAGCACCTCGTGCGCCGCTTTGGCCACCTTCGCCGCGCCGCCGTAGTGCTTCACTTCCACGATGATGGGCGCGCGGCCGTCCACCATGGCCAGCACTTCGGAGAAGAGGGGAATGCGGCTGCCGTCGGGCAGAAGGGGCAGGTCGGCAAAGTCCACGTCGCGCAGGTTTTTGTCCACGCCGCACACGCGCTTGAGGCTGCCGTCGTGATGCACCACCAGCTGGCCGTCGCGGGTCAGCTGCACGTCCAGCTCCATGCCGCAGCCCTTTTCCACCGCAAGGCGGAAGGCTTCCATGCTGTTTTCCGGCACGTTCACGTTGCCATCATGCAGTCCGCGGTGCGCGTACAGCCAGCCGTTCAGGTGAGCGGTATCGGGGCTGTTTTTGTCAGGAGCGATCAAAAACAGATACGCCGCGATGAGAACAAGCAGAATGATCACAATCCACATCGTCAGTCATCTCCTGCGTCAAAGGCTTCCAGACGGCTGGCAGGCTTGTCGGGGCGGTTGTCGCCGTGACGGGTGAGGCTGATGGTCACGAAGGAAGCGGCCACCATGAGGGCGGCGTAGGGGAACAGCGTGGCATAGCCCACATGCTCCAGCAGCCAGCCGCTCAGGATGGGCGTGGCAATCTGCGCAGCCATGGAGAAGGTGTAGTAGTAGCCGGTAAACTTGCCCACTTCGCTGGACTTGGAGATCTCCACCACCATGGGATAGGAGTTGACGTTGATCATGCTCCAGGAAATGCCCACCAGCGCAAAGATGACATAGGCCAGCGGATGGAAGGTGGTGAACAGCGCCGCCGCGGCAAAGCTGGAGGCCAGCACAGCCACGCCGCACTGGATCATGCGCTTGCGGCCGAAGCGGGCGGACAGGGAGCCGATGGGGATGTAGCTGATCACGGCAGCCACGGTGGCCACCATCAGGCACTGGGAAGCGGCCTTGATATCGTAGCCCCACTGCACGCTCATGTACTTGGTGAAGGCGGTGGTCACGGCGTTGTAGCCCATGAACCACAGACTGACGGAGCACAGGATGAGGATGAGGCTGCGGCGCAGGTCGGCAGGCAGGGCCTTGAAGCCGCCGGCGGCCTTGGCGTCGGGCTGTTCGGGCTCCTTGGGCTCGTCCTTTTCCAGCTCAGCATTGATGCGGGTGTTCTCGGCGGCCAGCTTGTTTTCGCGGATGGTCAGCAGCAGCACCACGACGGAAACCACCATCAGCGCGGATACGGCAAAGAACAGCGCGGTGTAGTTCTCCTTGCCGGCAGCGTCCTTGGTCACCAGCAGGCTCACCATGGCCAGCGTGAACACGCCGCCCAACGCGCCCATCAGGTTGATGATGGCGTTGCCCTTGCTGCGCAGGGGCTTGGGGGTGACGTCAGGCATGAGGGCCACGGCGGGGGAACGGTAGGTGCCCATGGCGATGAGCAGCAGGCCCAGCGCCGTAATGAAGAGCACCAGGTTGCAGGTGTTATCGGCAAAGGGCAGCAGGTTCATCAGCACAACGGCGCAGGCGGTGCCGCCCAGAATGAAGGGCATGCGCTTGCCGATGGGGGTGTGGCAGTTGTCCGAAATCTTGCCGAAGAAGGGCAGCAGGAACAGCGCCAGCATGTTGTCCAGCGCCATGATGATGCCGGCCACGTCATCGGGAATATCAAAGGTGTTTTTCAGGATCAGCGGAACCACGTTGTCATACGCCTGCCAGAAGGCGCAGATGGACAGAAACGCCAGACCCACCAGAATGGTGCGCTTCGTGTTGAGCTTCATGGGGATGTCCTCCGTCAAAAGTTATGGGAGAAAAGGTCTCCAAACAATGATGATATCTTCTTACGGCGCAGATGTCAACGACAAAAAGAACCGCTCCCGATGAGGGAGCGGTTCCGGGAAAATCAGTTGTTACTGCTGAATGTCGTCCAGCAGGGCGAGGGTGACTTCAAAGTCCAGATACTCGCCGTCGGGCAGGTCGCTGCCCTGCACGTTCTGCAGACCGCCGTCCACGCGGTACACCTTCATCTGCACCACGTCGCCGGCCTGCTTGCTCTGCAGGTAGCCGGTCATCTGGGTGGTGTTGGTGATGATGTTGCCGTCGATCTCCACCACGATGTCGCCGGCCTCGATGCCGGCCACGTCAGCGGGCGCGCCCTCTTCCACCTCGGCAATGTAGGCGCCGGTGGGGATGAGGCCCTGGGTGACGAAGTAGTGGCTGGTGTTGAGGTTGCTGACGGTCACGCCGATGCGGGGCTTGTTGCCGGACACGATGGACTGCTGGGCAGGAGTGGACTGCACATTACCCTTGCCGTCCAGCACATCCTGGATGAGGGGCTTGGCAACGTTGACCGGGATGGCCATGCCGATGCCCTCAATGCTGGCGCCGGAGTAGGAGGAGCTGGAGTACTTCAGGCTGGGGATGCCAATCAGCTCGCCCGCCACGTTGAACATGCCGCCGCCGGAGTTGCCGGCGTTGATGGCCGCGTCGGTCTGGATCATCACGTTGGTGGTGCGCTTGCCGTAGGCGTCGGTGGCGTTGCCGCTCACCTCACGGTTGAGGGCGGAGATGACGCCCACCGTGGTGGTGCCGGTGAAGCCCAGCGGGTTGCCGATGCAGATGGCCCAGTCGCCAATCTGCAGCACGTCGCTGTCGCCGAGCACTACGGGCTCAATCTCCAGGCCTTCCACGTAGAGCACGGCCAGGTCCTTGGCTTCGTCGGTGCCCATCAGCTGGGCGGGGTAGGTGTTTTCGTTCACGGCCACTTCCAGACGGCTGGCGTCCTCGATGACGTGGTAGTTGGTCAGCACGTAGCCCTTGGCCACCACAACGCCGCTGCCGCTGCCCTGCAGCACTTCCTTGCTCTCGGCTTCCTTATCGTTGTAGGGGTTGCCGTAGGGGCTGCTGAAGCCGAAGGGGAAGCCAAAGCCGAAGCCAAAGCTGCCGCCGCCGTAGGGGTAGGAGTTGCTGGTCATCTGCATGGTGTAGTTGTTCACGCCCACCACGCTGCCGTGCACCTTCTGCACAGCGGCGGTGAAGGGGCTGGTGACGATGGTGGCGTTCTCGGTGAGGGTAACAGCCTCCGCTTCCGCCGTGGTGTTCTGGTGGATAAAAGCAAGGCCGGTGGTAACGATCATGGTCAGCGCCATGAATACTGCAACGTAACCGAAAAGATTCTTCTTGATGTTCTTCATGGGATCAACCTCCTTTTACGGCACCTATCTTATCACGTAATTTTGTCTGGATTATGAACGAGTGTTGAATATATTTTGGAAAAACTTCTAACATGGAAACCCGTCTGTTCATATTTACCCGGGCAGTAGGATGCCGAAACGGGCAATCATTCATCCGCGCCATCTTTTGCTTGACAAGAAAAGCGCCAAAGGCTATACTGTGTTCATTCCCGTATGACGCAGGACGCGCCGGCTTCCAACAGCATTTTTCAGAGATCGCCGCCTTTGGCTGCAAGCGGCGGATGCATGAGAAGCATGGACACCACCTGCCGACGGCGACGCGCGGCGCGCGTTACAGCGCTCAAATGAGTGGAAGCGCCGGCATAACGGACATGCTTCCAAGCAGGGTGGAACCACGAGCGAAGCAATCATCGCCCGTCCCCGCACAAAGCTGTGGGGGCGGGCGTTTTTCTGTCCCCGAACAAACCGGAAAATTGGAAAGGAGACCTCAACCATGATTCTCACCATGTTCAAAAAAGCCTACGAAGTGGCCGAAAATTCCTCTGTCGGCGATCTGATCAAGGCAAACTTTGCCGAGGATCTCAAGAAGTACCTGGCCGTCAAGCTGGAAGACGGCACCATGATCGATCTGTTTGCCCCTGTTTCCAAGGACCAGGTCGTCACCCCCGTGACCTTCGATGATCCCGAAGGCCGCAAGGTGTTCTTCCACTCCGCCAGCCACCTGATGGCCATGGCCGTCAAGAAGCTCTACCCCAATGCCAAGGTGGCCATCGGCCCCGCCATCGCTGACGGCTTCTACTACGACTTCGACGTGGAGCCCGCCTTCACCATGGAGGATCTGGCCAAGATCGAAAAGGAAATGGCGCACTGCGCCAAGAAGAGCATCCGTCCCCGCCGCTACCTCATGAGCCGCGAAGACGCCATCGCCTATTTCGCCGAGAAGGAAGAGCCCTACAAGGTTCAGCTGATCGAAGACCTGCCCGAAGACGAGGAGATCTCCTTCTACGAGATGGGCGACTTCACCGATCTGTGCGTCGGCCCCCACCTGCCCAACCTTTCCTATATTAAGGCCTTCAAGCTCACCCACGTGGCCGGCGCGTACTGGCGCGGCGACGAGCACAACAAGATGCTGTGCCGCATCTATGCCACCGCCTTCCCCACCAAGGAGCAGCTGCAGGCCCATCTCGACCGCATCGAGGAAGCCAAGAAGCGCGACCACCGCAAGCTGGGCCGCGAGCTGGATCTGTTCGACATCCGCGATGAGGGCCCCGGCTTCCCGTTCTTCTATCCCAAGGGCATGATCGTGCGCAACCTGCTGGAGGATTACTGGCATCAGATCCACCGCAAGGCCGGCTACGAAGAGATCAAGACCCCCATCATGCTCAACCGCGGCCTGTGGGAGCGCTCCGGTCACTGGGATCACTACAAAGAGAACATGTACACCACCAAGATCGACGACACCGACTTTGCCATCAAGCCCATGAACTGCCCCGGCGGCATTCTGGTCTACCAGCGCAAGCTGTGGAGCTACCGCGATCTGCCCATCCGCTCCGGCGAGCTGGGTCTGGTGCACCGCCACGAAAAGAGCGGCGCGCTGCACGGCCTGATGCGCGTGCGCTGCTTCACGCAGGATGACGCCCACATCTTCATGACCCCCGAGCAGATCAAGGACGAGATCAAGGGCGTGTACAACCTGATCAACGAAGTGTACACCCGCTTCGGCTTCCCCTACCATGTGGAGCTCTCCACCCGTCCCGAAAACTCCATCGGCACCGATGAGATGTGGGAGATGGCCACCAACGGCCTGCAGGGCGCTCTGGATGAACTGGGCGTGCCCTATGTGGTCAACGAGGGCGACGGCGCGTTCTACGGCCCCAAGATCGACTTCCACCTGACCGACTGCCTGGGCCGTACCTGGCAGTGCGGTACCATCCAGCTGGATATGAACCTGCCCGAGCGCTTCGACCTGACCTACACCGGCGCGGACGGCGAGAAGCATCGCCCCGTCATGATCCACCGCGTGGTGTTTGGCTCCATCGAGCGCTTCATCGGCATCCTGATCGAGCACTTCGGCGGCGCGTTCCCCACCTGGCTGGCTCCTGTGCAGGTCAAGATCATGACCATCACCTCCCGCAGCGACGAAGCCGCCCACGAAGTGGCCGATATGCTGGAGAACGCCGGCCTGCGTCCCGAACTGGATCTGCGCAATGAGAAGATCGGCTTCAAGGTTCGCGAGGCTCAGATGATGAAGATCCCCTACATGTTCGTGCTGGGCGATCGCGAGGCGGAAAACCGCACCGTCACCATCCGCAACCGCAAGGGCGAAAACCTGGGCACTGTCTCCTTCGAGGAAGCCGTGGCCATGGTCAAGAAGCTCAACGACGAAAAGACCAACGACTAATCTGTTTTCCCAAAGGCCCGCTGCAGCGCCATCTGCCTGCAGCGGGCTTTTTTGGCCATTCTGCTCTTTTTCTTTGCAGTTCCGATCATGTTGGTGTTGAGGTACAATAGATCGGTAACATAAACAAAGAAAAACAGAGAGCCAAGTGGTATAATGAGTTTGCGACAACACACAACCACGAGGAGGCTCTCTGCATGGACAGAATAACACAAGAAGCCCAAGCCCGTCAACGGAT
>JAQXJZ010000082.1 GCA_029009515.1 bacterium | reverse complement strand
GATTTTGGCAGTTATGCCTACGATTTCATCAAAAACGAGATTTTTGGAATTTCATGTGCTATAGTTGACGCACAAATTCTGTCCGCATAAAGAAGCGGAATGGTACTCCAATGTGAGGTGATACGAAATGAACATGAGAGTTTTGGATGCTGTACGGAAGACACCATCCGCCGATGCAGTAAAAAATATGTATTTTGATGATATGAGGGGGTTCGTTTGCTTCATTCCTTCGGTTATTGTTGGAGAGGTGATGATCATCATGTACAGCAATGCCATTTCCGTCAGGCACAGGTCGTCTGCTGTAACCAGCTGCGAAATTGACTATGAAACTCGCGTCTACACAGTCGAAACAGCAGATTCAGTTTACAAGCTGCAGGATCTGGAGAGGAGTCGAAGGACTGGCAAAAAGCGCATTGCTTCCACGCTGTACATGGAGAGCCGCATTCTCCACAGGCCTCTGCGAATCGAAACCGACCCAGATGGACATCTCTTTTCTGACGGGCGGTACAGAACCAAGATCTACGCTTCTGATCTTCCTGAACACTTTATCTATGGGTATCTGTACAAGCGGCATGGATTCATATCAGCAGCCGGTGTCAAGCACTTGCTCTATGTTCCGGACTATATCTTCAACCATCGGCACAAGTATGACACGCTCTACATCTCATACGACGAACCCATACGTCAAGATGCCGGGGATCATGGCTTGAAGCTCTATGACGGCTACAAACACGCTGTCAGCGGATCGCTGATCATCGACTTCGTAGACGCAGCCGAAAAGTATTCAGGATATGAAGTATCTGACATCCGCAGGGAACTTAAGCGCAAGAGCGACTGGTTTGATGAAAAACACGGAAAGGAGCACCTGCATGAGTGATGCCTTCACTTCGCTGACTGTCTATGATGATTTCAAGCAGTTCTTTGAGCAGAATCCCGGCAGGATATATCGCTATTGGGTGTACCGACGCATGTTTACGCCGTATGAGCAGAAGCAGGCTTACATGGATGAGTCCTTCTTCGAGCAAAGTCAGGCGCTCTTCGGTGTCGTTCGTGAGGTTGTACCGCTGCCGAATGGAGATTTGCTTCTGGGCATAGCCAATATCGCAGAAGATGCATCTGAACTGTCCGCCGACAATCGACAGATGACCTATCATCGCCTCAGCGATCTTCAGCTGATGTACATGCCGTTGGATGCGCAGGAACTTGATCCCAATGGTCTGCTTTCAGAAAGCTGAGCATGCAGTACACACGGAGGCGCGGCGATGAAGTGGTTTGACCTAGAGGACTGTGCCGATGAGGATGATTACAATGACACACGATGAACTGAAAGACCTGCTTGGTGTAAATGAACTGCTTATCGTTACCCGAGAGCAGATTGAGCAAGAACTGGAGACTGTGCTGGACTTGATCGATTCTGGGCACAGTCCGATACTGATCACGGCTGATGGAAAACCGGACCTGCTGATGTTCAGCTGGAGTGACTACAAACGCCGTTTTTCAATCCTCTATCCACCGGGAGAACTTGAACGGGTTGAAGAAGAAATGCAGCGACAAAAGGAGACACAATGAATTTCTATATTGGTGACCCGCATCTGGGACATGAAGCAATCATACGCCTTTGCAATCGACCGTTTGCCGATGTTGATGAAATGGACGAAGCGATTATCAGCAATTGGAACAGCCGAGTGACCAATGGCGATACAGTATTTATCCTTGGAGACACGATGTTCCGCAACAAGAGAGAGCCGTCCGAATACCTTAAGCGGCTCAAGGGCCATAAGATTTTGGTTCTCGGAAATCACGATGCATCATGGATCTGGCGTGAGAGTGCCACAGAACATCTGACCACGCATGTAAGCATGATGGAACTGATCGACAGAAACCGCAGAGTAGTCCTCTGCCATTACCCGATGCTGACATGGCCCAATATTCGAGGCGGCAGCTACATGGTATATGGACATTTGCATGGCAACCGTGAACACGATCCGTGTCTGAAGCACGGGCTCAATCCGCGCATGCTCAATTCCTGCGTTGAGGTAAATAGGTACCAGCCCGTCACGCTGGATGAAATGATCGAAAACAACCGTATCTTCCGCCAGCTGCCAATATCGGAGGATACTCCCTGCGGAGGTGAAGACAATGATCTATGTGATGTCTGATATTCACGGCTGCGACGGAAGGTATCGAAACATCCTTAAGCAGATCAAGCTGAAGGCGGATGACCATCTGTACATTCTTGGAGATGTGATCGACCGCGGCCCGTGCGGACTGAACATACTGCGCGAAACGATGAAAAAGGAAAACATCACGCTGCTCCTGGGCAACCACGAACACATGATGCTGGAGGCGCTTGCCGATCCGGATGATGCAGATGCGCTCTGGCTCTGGTACCGAAATGGCGGCAAGGTAACGCACGAACATTTCAAGCATTGCACACATGCGTATCGAGCAGAAGTTCTGGAATATATCCGAAACCTGCCAATCAACATCGAGGTGTCTGTAAACGGCACAGATTATGTCCTCGTACATGGAGCACCGCTGTGTACCTTCTCAGAATCTTCCCGCAGCAGGACCGCCAGAGAGCATGCTGTTTGGACTCGGCTTGGCAGGAATACTCCGATGATCGAAGGAAAGATGGTTATCTTCGGTCATACGCCTACGCATCATTATCTGCCTGATTTTCCGATGCGCATTTGGCACGGCAGGGATAAAATCGGCATTGACTGCGGATGTGCTTGGGGTGCTGATGGAAGGCTGGGATGCCTGCGGCTGGATGATATGGCCGAGTTCTACTCCGAGGAGGAGGTGTGATGATTGGCATTTGATGCAATTAAGAAGATGGCAGAAGGTGTGCCAGATTATCTTGAAGTCCCCGTCACCGAAGATGGACTGCTTGAGAAAGCTGCCGCCGCCATTCATGCCCTCGGTTATGACATGGAGGAAGCCATTGCTATATTCCTGAGAAGGATAGTTCAGACAGAACCAGCTGCTGATGCGGCGCAGGCGGAAGAATACGTCCGCAGAACTGCCGATACGACGCTTGATGACATGGTTACCCAGCCGCTTCTGGTGCCGCGGCGCGATGTGTTCAGCGTTGATCTTTTGGATTATGCAACACCCGGATTCTGTACCAACTGGAAGCCCTACTTTGGTTCTATTGAGGATATTGCTGCCTTCCGCAATGCACTGCATAGGGATAAAAAGCATAAGCCGGAAGACATGAGCTTTATGCCTGTCAAAGTGTACGGTGCCAAGCAGCTGGTGCGTGAAGCCGGGATGTATGAGCATACCAACATCTGGGGTTACCCATACTTCGTCTGGTGGGATCGTCTGGAAAGCATTCATCTGTGGATTGGCTGCAAGGACAAGTTCTGCCGCTGTGTTCGTGCCAGAATGAAGAATCTCAAATACGACACCGATGAAGATGCCGCCATGATCCAGTCTCCCGGCGAGCAGATCTGGGGCTACCCGCATGTGCTGGAATACCGCCATCCCTTTCATTTCAGCAGAATGTATGTGACTGAAAAATGGTTTGAGTCAGAAAACGAACTGCTGGAGGATCTGAAGAATTATGATGGTGGCATTGAACTGAGAGGCTGGCTGGACGAACTGTTTGGCGATGGCTGAACACGAAAGGATTATCATGAGCAAGTATACGGAAGAGTTCAGGCGCAATGCCATAGAACTCATGAAAAAGGTAGGCATAACCAAGGCCTGCAAGGAACTGAAAGTATCTCATTGCACCATATACCGCTGGTGCCACGAATTAGAAAGCGCTTCCGCAAACGAACCCGATGATACTGCTGCTGAAGATATGGATGCGCTCATCGAAGAGCAATTAAGCAAAGAACAGCCTCCACCGGAACCTGATGCACAGGAGCCGACAGAGGCTGAAGAGGATTCCCCAGAGGGCGATGATACGATTGCTATGGCGATGGCGCTGCTTGTAATTGAGAATACGCACCTCAGAGAGGTGATTCGGAATCTGCGGGATACCATTTCCGGGTTGACAGATCACAAGCTCCTCTAAACCAGCGGTTCAATGACAATCAGCGAAGCAAAAGCTAAAATATACCCATTTGACACGCATTAAGCCTGATCGCCCTCATCGAACCTATCGCCGCATTCGGGACAGAATTTCGGCGGGTGCATCGGGTCGGCAGGCTGCCAGCCGCACTTGTCGCAGCGGTAGACCGGCGCTCCTGCCGGACGCTTTGCACCGCACTCGGGGCAGAACTTTCCGGCATTGACCGCGCCGCAGGCGCATGTCCAGCCGGTCGTCGCTTTGGGCTCGGGCTTTTTCGCGCCGCATTCGGGGCAGAATTTACCGGTAGCCGTCGCGCCGCAAACGCATGTCCACGCGTTTGCGTTTTGTTGCATGGATGCGCGCTGCTGTGAAGGCTGTTGCTGTGCGCCCATCTGGAACAGCTGCGCAGGATTCATACCGCCGCCCTGCTGAGCCATGTTCATACCCATGAAGCCGGTAAACGCGCCGGCCTGATTCTTCGCCGCGTCCTGCATGGCCTGCGCCTGCGCGCCCACCAGATGCGCCGCCGCCATGTTGGCGTTGCGGAAGACGGCATTGCGCTGCAGCTCCTTGATCATGTCCTCGTCCTCTTCCGACGCATTGACGGAATTGACGCCGAATGAGACGATCTCGACGCCGCGTAGATTCGCCCACTTTTCGGAGAGCACCTCGTTGAGCGCCTCCGCGATCTCGGCCGTATGTCCCGGCAGCGCCGAATAGCGGATGCCCATTTCTGATATTTTGGCAAACGCGGGCTGGAGCGCGGTGAGCAGCTCGCTCTTGAGCTGGCTGTCGATCTGATCGCGGGTGTAATCGCCGTCGATGTTTCCGCAGACGTTGGTGTAAAACAGCATCGGGTTGGTGACGCGATAGCTGTATTCGCCGAAGCAGCGGATGGAAATATCCACGTCCAGGCCGATGTTGTTGTCCACCACGCGGAAGGGCACGGGGCTGGGCGTGCCGTATTTGTTGCCGGGGATCTCTTTGGTGTTGAAAAAGTACACGCGCTGGTCAACACCGGCCTGCCCGCCGAAGGAGAGTCGGTCGAAGGTGGTTTGCAGGATCGCCCTTACCTTTTCGCCGCTGAGCTGACCGCAAAACAGGCTGGGTTCGCCGCCCTGTTCAAAGACATACTCGCCCGGCTCGGCGCAAAAGTCCACGATTTTTCCCTGATCCACGATCATCATGCACTGGCCGTCGGCCACGGCGACGACGCTGCCGTCCGAAATGACGTTGTCGTCCTCACGCCGGCTGCCGCCGAAGCGTCCCTTGGTCTTTTTCGCTGCCTTCGTCGCAAGCACGTTATCCGGCAGAGCGTCCACATAAAAATACTCTTTCCATTGGCTGGCCAGCGTTCCGCCGACAGCATTCAGGCCCGCTGCAATCAATCCCATGCGTTTGTCCTCCTGTTATTTCTTCTGCGTGTTGTTTTCAATCTTCCGCTTCGTCGTGCTTTCATAGAGAAAATGGTCGGCGTTCACGTCCAGATGGAAGGAGCCCTCCCGGACATAGCCGCCCGCTGCGCTCTGCTGCACCGCCTGCTTCAGCTGCCCCTTCATCGCGCCGACGACCGCCAGCGCGATGATGGCCGCCACCACCGCGCAGATCAGCAGCGAACCTGTGCCCAGCGCCTTTGTCAGCGCAAGGATCAGCGCGGCGACGCCAAGGGTTCCGG
>JAQXJZ010000081.1 GCA_029009515.1 bacterium | reverse complement strand
CGGCGCCGCCCGTTTTTTGCCCGGCGCGCGCCCGGATGAAGCCCCGGCTGGCCCCGGTTTTGCCCGGAACCCCGGCGCCCGCGCACACCCCCGGGACCCCCGGAAGCCCCCGCGTGTGCGGCTTTTTCGCCCGCCCGCGCCCGCTTCCGCCCGCCGTGCGCCGCCCGAGCGCCCGAAGGTTGCCCCGCCCGCCGCCGAAACCGCCCTGCCGTACGCCGCCAGCCCGCCCGTTGCCGCCGTACGCCGCCCGAAGGTCAGCCGCCGCCCCACCGAGGCACAGCCTTGGGGGTGGCAACCCCGACTGCCGAGGTCGGCTTTCCCGCTTCGCCGAGAAGAAGTGTGCGACCCCTAGGGGGGATCAGATCCCTGGGCATGACGGGTAAGCGACCGCCGCCCCCTCTCGCGTGAAATTCCGCGAAATTCGGGGCCCGGGGTATTTGCCACAAAACAGAAAAAGCGCCGTTTTTGGCGCTGATGCATGCCTCTGTAGTTCAACCGGCAGAATCGCCGTTTCATACGCGGCAGATAGCGGTCCGATTCCGCTCGGAGGCCCCAGATTTTCAATGATTTCTCCAGAAAGGAGTATGTGATGAACACTCAAATGAACCTTCAGCGAATCAGCATTGATAAGCTGAAGCCCGCCAAATACAACCCACGCAAGGATCTCAAGCCCGGCGATCCCGCCTACGAAAAAATTAAGCGAAGTCTGCACGATTTCGGCTATGTTGACCCTGTCATCTGGAATGAAGTCACTGGCAATATCGTCGGCGGTCACCAGCGTTATAAGGTGCTCAAGGCTGAGGGCGTGACGGAAATCGACTGTGTTGTTGTCCATATTGAAAACCCGCAGGATGAAAAGGCTCTCAACGTGGCGCTGAACAAGGCTGTCGGTGAATGGGAACCCAAGGCACTGGCAGATCTTCTGCAGGATCTTCAGCTATCTGGCTACGATGTGGGCGCTACCGGGTTTGATGCCGCTGAGGTTGATGACCTTTTTTCCAAGGTTCATGACAAGAACGTCAAGGACGATGACTGCGATATCGACCCGGAAGCCATGCAGCCCTTTGTACAGCCGGGCGATGTATGGACGCTGGGCAGGCACAAAATGGTCTGCGGTGACAGCACCAATCCCGATCATGTTGATCTTCTGATGGATGGTTTGAAAGCCAATCTGGTGGTTACCGATCCGCCCTACAATGTGGCTTATGAATCCGCTGACGGCAAATCCATCCAGAATGACAGCATGGCAGACGAAAAGTTCTATGAATTTCTGCTTGCCGCATTTCGCAATATGGCTGCTCATATGGCGGAAGGCGGCTCTGCTTATATCTTCCATGCCGATACGGAAGGGCTGAACTTCCGCAGGGCGTTCAAGGAAGCCGGCTTCCACATCAGCGGCGTCTGTATCTGGGTCAAGAATTCCCTTGTTCTGGGCAGAAGCCCCTATCAGTGGCAGCATGAGCCGGTTCTCTTTGGCTGGATGCCCAACGGAAAGCACCGCTGGTTCTCCGACCGCAAGCAGACCACAATCTGGAACTTCGATAAGCCGAAGCATTCCAAGGAACACCCGACCATGAAACCGATTCCGCTGTTGGCATACCCGATTAAAAACAGTTCTGCGCCCAATGGTGTGGTGATGGATCTGTTCGGCGGCTCCGGCAGTACGCTCATGGCCTGTGAACAGACCGACCGCATCTGCCGCACGATGGAACTCGATCCTCGATATGCCAGCGTTATCGTGCAGCGTTATGTAGATTCTGTCGGCGCGGATAGCGTGAAAGTTCTTCGTGACGGCTGTGAACTCACATACAGCGAAGTGACCGCTTAATTATGTGCCTATTCTTTCAGAAAGGAGGTGTGCCAGATAGCTACACGAGGCAGAAAGCCCAAGCCGACCGCACTAAAGCTGCTGGAAGGCAACCCGGGCAAGCGCCCGATCAACGAGCATGAGCCGATCCCGCCCAAGGGTACGGTCAAATGCCCGACATGGCTGGAACCGGAAGCAAAAAAGGAATGGAAGCGGCTGGCTCCCTCCTTGGAAGCGATGGGCGTGCTGACGCAGGCAGATCTGACCGCTTTTGCTGGCTACTGTCAAGCTTATGCCAGATGGAAAGAAGCTGAAGAATTCATCTCACAGCACGGTTCCATCTTCCAGACGCCGTCGGGCTATGTACAGCAGGTACCGCAGGTCAGCATCGCCCAGCAAAACCTCAAAATCATGCAGAGTTTCTGCTCGGAATTTGGTCTGACACCCGCCACTCGCGCCCGTATTATCGCCAATGGTGGCGGTAAGGACGATGCTTCCTCGGATGATCCGATGGAATCCCTGTTGAAGGGAGGTTGGTAATATGGCGTTTGACGAGCGAAAAGCCCAGCGTGTGACGCGCTTTATTGAGGCGCTCAAGCACACAAAGGGCGAATTTCATGGTAAGCCATTTGAACTGCTTCCCTGGCAGGAGAAGGTTATCCGCGATGTATTCGGCACTGTGCGAGATGATGACCCCACCATGCGGCAGTACAACACCGAATATATCGAAATTCCCAAGAAAAACGGCAAGTCTGAGCTTGGTGCCGCGCTTGCGCTCAATATGCTCATCAATGATGATGAGTGGAAAGCTGAGGTATACTCCTGTGCTTCGGATCGCCAGCAGGCCGCCATCGTATTCGATGTTGCAGTCGATATGGTCAGGCAGTCCCCGGCGCTCATGAAGCGCATCAAGATCATTCCGTCCACCAAGCGCATGGTGTATCAGCCCACGGGCAGCATCTATCAGGTGCTGTCCTCCGAGGTTGCCACCAAGCATGGTCTGAACGTTTCGGCCTGCATCTTTGACGAGCTCCACACCCAGCCAACCCGCGCTCTTTATGATGTTATGACGCAGGGCTCCGGTGACGCCCGTAAGCAGCCGCTGTGGTTTTTCCTCACGACTGCAGGCACCGACCGAAACTCCATCTGCTGGGAAGTGCATCAGAAAGCCGTGGATATAATCGAGGGCCGCAAGGTCGATCCTCGTTTCTACCCGGTTATATTCGGTCTGCCGGATGAAGCGGACTGGACAAGCGAAGAAAACTGGTACAAGGCCAACCCGTCGCTCGGAGAAACCATTTCTATAGATAAAGTCCGGGACGCGTACAGGAAGGCCCTGGAGACGCCCGCTGATGAAAATATGTTCCGTCAGCTGCGTCTCAACCAGTGGGTCAAACAGTCCGTTCGCTGGATGTCTATGGATAAATGGGACGAATGTGGACGGACTGTTGATCCGTATTGGCTGGAAGGCCGACCGTGCTATGCAGGACTAGACCTTTCCAGCACCTCCGACCTTACAGCCCTGGTGCTTGTATTCCCGCCGACCTCCGAGGAAGAGCCCTATTGGGTTCTTCCTTTTTTCTGGCTCCCGGAAGATACGCTGTCTCTGCGAGTCCGGCGAGATCATGTTCCGTATGACCAATGGGCGCGGATGGGTTTTATCAAGACGACTGAAGGAAACGTTGTTCATTACGGCTTCATCGAACAGTTCATCTGCCAGCTGGGAGAACGGTATAACATCCGCGAAATCGCTCATGACCGCTGGAACGCAACCATGATGGTTCAAACGCTTGAAGATGACGGCTTCACGATGGTTCCCTTCGGTCAGGGCTTCAAGGATATGAGTCCTCCTACGAAAGAACTGATGCGTATTGTACTGGAGCACAAGCTGGCACACGGCGGTCATCCGGTTCTGCGCTGGAACATGGACAATGCCTACGTCCGCACCGATCCCGCCGGCAACCTGAAACTGGATAAAGAAAAATCCACCGAAAAGGTGGACGGCGCAGTTGCCCTGGTCATGGCGCTTGACCGGGCTATGAAGAACCTGAGCAGCGGCGATTCGGTGTATAACCACCGTGGGCTGCTGGTACTGTGAGGTGAGCAGATGCCCAGAAAACCGAAACGACCATGTCGTCATCCGGGCTGTCCCAACCTCTGTGACAGCGGCGTTTACTGCAAAGATCACGCTGAATACAGTACTGATCGCATGCGAGGCAACTCCGCCGAGCGCGGCTACGACAGCAAGTGGCGCTCTGCCCGGGCGCTATTCCTCAAAAAGAATCCGCTCTGTGTGAAGTGCAGAGCGGCCGGCAAGCTGACGCCCGCAATCGTTGTTGACCATATCATACCGCATCGCGGAGATATGGAGCTGTTTTGGGACAAACGAAATTGGCAGCCCCTTTGCAAGGACTGCCATGATCATAAGACAGGTATGGGATTGTAATCAGTAAATTCAGATGCACTTACGGACGAGCGCTTCATCCTGAATGGCTTCATCAAGCAGACGGCTCAGGAATGAAGTATATCCCTTGCCGTAGGACTTAGCGATTCTCATCGTCTTAGGAGAGAGTCGGAGCGATACGGTCTGCTTATTGCGCTCTTCCTGACTCATCCGCTTAAACTGCAGCAGCATATCAGCGGTCATTTCCGGACTGTCAGTATCGAACACAGGATGCATCTGCTCTGCTGCTTCAAGCTCCTGCATCTCTTCGCTGGAGAGCGTTCTGTCCAAGTCTTTAATACTCATCTTCACCATGCTCATACCTCACTTTCTCTGGCACCGTTGCCAGTCTTGCTGAAATCAGTCGAACTACATTGCCTTCGCGGAAGGCACAGACGACGAACAATACTTTGCCCACCTTGCCAAGGATATCATACCGTACTTCCTGCGGATGCTCTTCGTCCTCGCGTATGAGCTTGTAGGGGTCGAGAAAAACCTTCGCTGCCGTAGAAAAATGAATGCCGTGCTTGCGGAAATTGATGCGCTCCTTTTCCTCGTCCCACTCAAAGGAGGCATTTTCCAGATCAAATTCAAAATACTCGTACATAGCTGCTCCTTTCAATTCAATCTTACCATAGTATATTGCAAATTGCAATACAATTTGCATTGCACGAGGAGGAATTTACTTGAAAAATCCATTCGCCCGCATGTTTCGAGCGCGGGACAAGCCCACTGATGCTGTATCCTCGGCACCGACCTTTTACTTCGGTACCAGCGCATCCGGCAAGGCGGTAAATCCGTCCTCTGCTATTCAGGTGTCTGCGGTTTACGCTTGTGTACGTGTTATTGCGGAGACCATTGCCAGTCTGCCGTTCCATGTGTACGAAACCACAGAAAACGGAAGCAGGAAAGCCCCGGAACATCCGCTGTACCGGCTGATCCATGACGAACCCAACAGGGAAATGACCTCGTTCATCCTGCGGGAAACGCTGCTGACGCATCTTTTGCTGTACGGCAATGCCTACTGCCAGATCATCCGCACAGGCAGAGACAGGATCGACAGCCTTTATCCGCTTCTGCCGGACAAGATGGAAGTTGACCGGGATGCTGGCGGCTTGCTGATGTACACCTATACAACCAGCGACGGCAAACGCTGGCGGCTTGACCCGCGAGATGTGCTTCACATTCCGGGGCTGGGCTTTGACGGCATCATGGGCTACAGCCCGATTGCCCTTGAGAAGTCAGCCATCGGTCTGGGCATTGCCGCCGAGGAGTATGGCAGCAAGTTCTTCTCCAACGGTGCACGCCCCAGCGGCATCCTGACGCATCCGAATACGGTGAAAGACCCGGCTGCACTCAGGGCCAGCTGGAACGCTGCTTACGGCAGTTCATCCAATGCCAGCCGTGTGGCTGTACTGGAGGAAGGCATGACCTTCGTCCCCCTGAGTCTGCCGAACAACGAAGCGCAGTTTCTGGAAACCCGTAAGTTTCAGGTGTCCGAAATCTGCCGCATCTTTCGTGTGCCTCCGCACATGATTGGCGATCTGGACAGGGCGACATTCAGCAATATCGAGCATCAGTCCATCGACTTTGCCGTTCATACCATCCGCCCGTGGCTGGTTCGCATTGAGCAAGCTGCCAACCGCGCTCTTTTCTCTGATAAGGAGAAGGGGCGCTTTTATGTGCAGTTCAATCTGGACGGTCTCATGCGCGGCGACTACAAAAGCCGCATGGAAGGCTATGCAATCGCACGCCAGAACGGTTGGATGAGTGCCAACGACATCCGTGAACTGGAAAACATGAACGCCATGTCTGACGAAGAAGGCGGCAATGCCTACCTTGTCAACGGCAACATGATCCCCGTCAACCTTGCCGGCATCACTGCTTTCCTCGCTGCCGCGGCATCTGCTGCGCAGGCAGAAAACAGCGATACAGAGTCTGACGGAAACACACCTGAGCAAGAAGAAACGCCGCCCGCCGAGGACAGCAATCCCCGGAAGCGGCGAAAACCGAAAGGAGGCAGCGCACCTTGAGCCAGATGACATTGGGCAGTCTTTTTGACGGCATCGGCGGTTTTCCGCTGGCAGGCATCAAGTCGGGCATTCGTCCCGTCTGGGCGTCTGAGATTGAGCCGTTTCCCGTGCGCGTGACGCAGAAGCGACTGCCCGATATGAAGCATTACGGCGATGTGAGCAAACTGAATGGAGGCGATCTGGAGCCGGTGGACATCATCACCTTCGGTTCGCCCTGTCAGGACCTTTCCATCGCCGGCAAGCGAAACGGACTGGACGGCGCACGTTCCGGTCTGTTCCGTGAAGCAATCCGAATTATCACAGAAATGAGGTGCAAGACCAATGGACGATTCCCGCGCTGGGCTGTCTGGGAAAACGTGCCGGGTGCCCTGTCCTCGGCGAACGGGCGCGACTTCCGGGAAGTCCTCGAAAGCCTCATCCGCATCAAAAACCCCGAAGCAGATGTTCCTATGCCTGACAGCAGCAAGTGGCTGCCAGCCGGCGAGATCCTGGGAGACAATTATTCTCTCGCCTGGCGAATCCTC
>JAQXJZ010000080.1 GCA_029009515.1 bacterium | reverse complement strand
CACGCCCCAGACCGCGCCCCTGCGTGAGATCCAGCCCGACGGCAGCCGTCATCCCTTCGATCAGTTCATCATCGCCAAGACCCCCGCTGGCCGCTGGGGCAACACCGAGGATCTGGTCGGCCCGGCCATCTTCCTGGCCTCCGACGCCTCCAACTTCGTCAACGGCCACGTGCTGTACGTGGACGGCGGCATCCTCGCCTACATCGGCAAGCAGCCCTGATGGCAGTGCCATCAGCCGAACTGCGCGCCTGAGGCGCGCAGGAGTTGGGCGGTAAACTTCGGGCTGCGTCCTTTGACCGCCGGTCGGCGGAGGGCCTCCCGGCTCGCTTGACGGTATGTTGTCCTTTGGAGAGATAATCAAAAAGGAACGCTCTGCATTGATCTGCAAAGCGTTCCTTTTTTGTTATTCTGCTGTCATCAGCTCCAGATCCGGCTGGTAGGTGTTGCCCAGATCAGCCATCCAGCGCCCGGGCGAGCGCATGAACAGGTCGTAGTACACGGGCCAGTCGGCGCCGTAGCGTGCGCCCTGATCGGGGAAGGAATCATAGATCTGGATGGGATCGAAGAACTCGTTGCCCATCGCGCCGGCGGGCATGCCCTCGTCGCGGAAGTGGCGCAGCACGGTTTCGCGGTCCTCTTCGTACAGATCGGGGTTGCTGTCCACATAGTAGTCGTGGTCGAACACCAGGCCGAAGTCCACGCCGTCGAGGATAGCGGGGCGGTAGTACCAGTCGGTGTAGGCAAAGGTGAGGACGATCTGGTTGTTTTCGTCAAAGCGGCAGGGATAGGCGTCGCCGTTCACCCACACCAGCACCTCGTCGGCGCGCTCGGCGTGCGGGCGCGGGCGGATGGTGAAGGTCACTTCCCACTCGCCATAGTCCTCCTCGGTGGGATAGCTGACGCACTCAAAGCTCACGTCATCCAGAATCAGGCTGCCGTGCTGCTCGTTGACGATGTACGTGTATTCCGTCTCCATGGGATTGCCGCAGGGCAGCAGGAATTGCAGATCGATTTCCGCCGTGGCCTTGTCGCCCTGCCACTTTTCCACCTCATCCAGCACAAAGGCGGTCTGGCAGCGGAAGAACTCATCCGACTGATCCATCAGGCCGTCATACGTGGCTGGAATGTGCAGGAATCCATGCGTCTGCGCAAAGAAGCGGCAGTAGTTCATCATCCACGGCACGCGCAGCTCCTCGCGGTAGGCGCTGAGGGGCTTCAGGTGCCGGCCGTATTCGTCGCCGAACAGCACATTCTCCACCAGCGGTTTGACTTCCTCGCGGCAGATTCTTTGCGCAATCTTCTGCAAAGCGGTGGTGCGGTAGAAGGCGCGGCTGAACACGTTGTTGTTCTTCAGCCCCGGCCAGTTCTGGCTTTCGCAGCGGTCAAAGTCCCACACGGGGCCTGCGCGGAAGCGGCGCTGACCCTCCGGCAGCACGAAAAACGTGGACGACCAGGAGTAGCTGGTGCTGTTGAGCATCAGCTCCTGCACCAGATGGGAGCGCACGTAGGATTCGATATCGATGAAATTCTCCAGCGGCACGCCGCTTTCGGGATGGAAGCCGTGGTTCATCATGGTATCGTACATGGCCATGAACAATTCGCTCACGTACTTGACCATGGTGGGGCCTGCGGCCTCCGGGCTTTTGAAGGATACATAGCGCCCCGTGGGCAGCTGGAACCACGCCTGCTCGCTCATGGTGCCGTAGGCTTCCAGCTGCAGCAGGTAGCCGCCCGCATCCACGGAGGGATTGTCGTAGGTGCCTTCCGGGCAGCCGTAGGGCAGGCCGTAGTCGTTGTACGCATAGGGTACGGGCGGCTGCGTGCCCAGCTTGGTGGGCGAGGGCAGATCATCCGGGTCGGGCGCGCCGATCAGGTCGTTGATGGGCTCCAGCAGCTTGTCAAAATCGCGCACGTCCACGCAGTGCTCGCCCACGTCCACGCGCTCGCACAGGAGGTACACGCCGCGGTAGTCGCTGTCGTAGTACAGATCCACCGGCTCGCAGCGCGAGGTTTCGGACAGGCCCAGCTCGCGGCCCAGGTCGAGGGCGATCTGGTTGCGCAGCATGGTATCGTCCTGCTCGTTGCTCAGAAGCGCCCAGCTGCGCCCGCGCTCGCTGGGGATGCCGGTGTTCATCAGATCGGCCTTGTAGGCCAGCTTCATCTGGAAGGGACGCTTGAAGCGCGCCTTCTGCCAGGTGCTGTTGCCGCGCCCGCGCAGCTCATCCACGGGAATGAAATGCTGCCGCTTGCCGTCCTTGCCCAGCACGATCAGGTCGGCGGATGTGCTTTTTTCGTGCAGGTCGCAGTCCTCCAGCCATTCGCGGCCGAAGTTTTCCATGTCGATGCTGTAGAGGTGCAGGCTGCGCAGCGTGGAGACCATCACGTTCAGCGGCGTGCCGTCGGGCAGCGTGCCGCTGTGCACATGGGGCAGATCGGGGTTTTCGGCGGACTGCGCCAGCCAGTCCAGCAGCAGGTCGTCCTCCTCCGCGTGAAGCCTGAGCGCATGGAGATCCGCGCCGGAGGGCAGAAACAGCCACTTTTCATTATGGATGTCCACGGCTTTGACGTGCACCTGATCCGCATCGCACCAGAAGATGTCCGCCTGCGCGGCGCATGCAAGGCACAAAAGCGCCAGCAGTATCAGCACAAACCGTTTCATCGCCCAGCCCTCCAATCTTTCAGCAATCCTGTTCAGTATACCATATCCGGCGAAATGCGACAATTGGTTTGCATATCTCCCGCGTGTCTGTTATCATAAAAGAGCGTATGCAAAGGAAGAAGGGATCAAGCATGGAAAGCAAACGCAGCGATCGTCTGTTTCTGCTCATCGTCACCCTGTTCTGGTTCAGCCAGTATATTTTTGTGCCGTTCCTCTCGCCGCATCTGGCGGCGCTGGGCGTAACGGCCTCGCTCTCCGGCGTCATTTTGGGCGCGTACGGATTTTCGCAGCTGGTTTTGCGCATTCCGGTCAGCGTAAGCGAGGACTGCATCGGCAGGCACAAGCTGTTCATGGTGGGCGGCCTGACCGCGCTGGTTTTGGGCAGCAGCCTGCCGCTTCTGTCCTCCTCGCCGGTGGTGTATCTCTTCAGCCGCACGCTGGCGGGCGTGAGCGCATCCACCTGGGTGAGCTACACCGTGGGCTTCACCGGCGGACGCAGCGATGTGAAAAAGCGCATGGGCCAGCTGATTGCCGCCAACAACCTGGGCGTGATGCTCTCCTACATCCTGGGCGGCATGCTGTACGAAGCGCTTGGCATGAAAACCCTCTACGCCGTGAGCGCTCTGGTGGCTGCCAGCGCGCTGGCGCTTCTGCCGCTGTGCAAGGTGAAGAACGCCGAAAAGCCGCACGCCTTCCACATCCGCGAGGTGGTGGAGGTGGTCAAAAACCGCCGCCTGCTGCTGGTGTCCCTCATGGGCGCGCTGATGCAGCTGATTGTGTTTGCCACAGCGCAGTCCTTTGTGAGCAACTATGCCAAGGAGCTGGGCGTGAGCGGCGTGGGCATCAGCCTCATCGCCATCGCGTTCAACGCATCCGGCGTGGCGGCCAGCACGCTGTTCAGCCGCGGCCTCTTCAGCCGCATGAGCGAGCGCGCCTTCTGGGCCATGGGCTTTGGGGTGCTGGCGCTGTACTGCCTGATGCTGCCGGTGTGCAATGGGCTGGTGCTGATCATTCTGGCCCAGCTGCTGGGCGGCGTGGGACGCACGCTGCTGTACACCCATCAGATGGCGGTGTGCTCGGCGGATGTGCCGCCTGAGAGCAAGACCACGGCCATGGGCGTATACCAGAGCATCTACAGCCTGGGCATGACCTTCGGCCCCATGCTGATGGGCCGTTTCATCGACGCAACGGGCAGCTACCACACGTCCTTCCTGCTCATTGGCGCGTTTGCGCTGGCAGGCGTGGCATGGTCGTGGCTGACGGGCGATCAAAAGGAGTTGTAAGCAGATGAAGATTTCCAAGAAAGACGCTTTGATGTGGTTCGAGTTTTTTGCCCAGCTGCCCGAGGACGAGGAGCTGCCGGTATTCCAGCAGGAGATTGCCTACGCGGTGCTTGCTCAGATTGAGGACGCGGTGGACGCGCGCAACGAGCAGCTGATGGCGCAGATTCCCGGCCTGAAGGTGCTGGGCGGCCGCACCCGCTACGTGGGCAATGACGACCGCTTCCCCTGCGGCTGCCGTTCCTGCCTGCTGGGCACGGGCCTTTCCGCCATCCGCAAGACCAACAAGTGCAACATCCAGTGCCGCTTCTGCTACAACTACGGCGAGCTGGACCAGATTCCGCCCATTGGCGAGGGTATGTGGGAGATTGGCGGCACCAAGTTCCGCGAGCGGGACATTGACCTGCTGCTGTCCACCTACGAAAAACCCACCGGCATTTCCTACGTGTATCTCGAGCCCTTCATGGAGATCGAAAAGTATTACGGCATCATCCGCAAGTTCCACGAGGCGGGCGTGCATCAGCACATGTACACCAACGGCCTGCTCTGCACCGAGGAGCAGCTCAAGGCCCTGGGCGAAGCCGGGCTGGACGAGCTGCGCTTCAACCTGGGCGCGTCGAACTGCGCCGACAAGGTGATTGAAAACATCCGCCTGGCCAGGAAGTACATCCCGCAGGTGGGCATCGAAACGCCCATGACGCCGGAGTATTACGAGAGCTTCCAGCAGAAGAAGGAGCAGATTCTTTCCACCGGGCTGGACTTTATGAACTGCGCGGAGCTGCACCTGAACCAAAACAACATTGGCAACTACGAAGGCGAGCCCATGTACTGCTGCCGCCACGGCTACATCTCACCCATCTGGAGCCGCGAGATCACCTTCCAATTCATGAAGCAGGCGGTGGAGGAAAACTGGCCCATTGCCATCCACGACTGCTCCAACCACACCAAGTTTGCCCGCGATCTCAACCTGCGCGCCAAGGAAGGCGGCTGGTTTGGCGCCAGCAGCTACGGCTGCGAGTTCGACCGCATTCCGTTTGAGTTCTTCCTGCCCACGCTGGCGGATGAGGAATTCCAGTTCCTTGAGGAAGAGGAGCTGCCGGAAGGGTATCGGCCGGGGGATATGATGTTTTACTGATCCGAAAGAGCCGCTGTAGCGGCGTTATTCCATTGCTTCTCTTGGAGTCGAGCTGACGAGGAACAGGGGGTGCCTCCGGCGGCCAAGGAGATCAGGGGGAACGTCGAGGTTCCCCCAGACCTCCTTGGATTCTCCTTACCCCCTCCCCGACCAGGGGGAACCCCTGGACCCCTGAGAGTTGAGCGTATCTTTCTTTCGGGGTGCTTTTGTTTAGTGTGTCGCCGATGAAGACGCAAAAACCCCATCAACACCAGCCTGACGGCTGACAGTTGATGGGGTTTTTGCTGCTTGTGTGGGGAAGGGGTAAGGTTTCTTCCGGGACGTTCGTGCACGGGCGCACACATAGGTGCGCCCCTACTGTGGTATTGGGGCTGAATTTGATATGCAGACCAGTTCGGCTGCCTTGCACGTATGGTACCGGGGTTGTATTGTAATGGAAACCGGTTCGGCTGCCTCGTAGGGGCGCACCTGCGTGTGCGCCCGATGGCGGCAGGTAACTTAGTTCATTACCTATGCACCCGAGCTGTAGCCTCGCTTTGCCTTTAGGCAAAGGTGAGGCGGGTCAAACGGCGACAGCCGCTTGATAAGATCTGCTCCTAAATAATTACCCTTCCCGCACACGGGGGTCCAGGGGTTTACCCCTGGTCGTTTTAAGGGGGATACAGGAGTCCAGAGGATCTAAGGGGGGAAATCGAAATCCCCCCTGATCCTCTGGCCCTAGCGGAGCGGGCCCCGACGGCGGCAAGAAACTAAGAACCCAAGGCGTGTCTCGGCCGTCAACCCATCAAAAAAGGAACTGCCCCATATCCAAGGCAGTTCCTTCTTCATCCCTCACCGGATAAAATTCATCCACTGCGTAGGCTCCTTCTCCGGTACGCCGTACGCTTCCTTGCCAAGCGCAATGCTCTTCATGAGAAACACCATGTTGCGCGCCAGCGTGCGCATGCCCTGCATGCCTTCCACATCCTGCGCAGCCTCGCCGGGCGCGCCGCCGTGCACGCTGTTCCAGTACTGGCCGGAGACGATGGGCATGCCGGAGATGCCATAGAACTTGTTGATTTCGTCATACGTGGAGGACAATCCGCCCCTGCGCGCGATGACAGCGCTGGCGCCCACCTTCATGGTCTTGGGGAAACGGGTGCTGTAGAACAGGCGGGTCAGGAAGGCCATCACCGCAGGATTGGCCGATGCGTAGTACACCGGGGTGCCCACCACCATGCCGTCGCAGGCTTCCAGCTTGGGCGCGGCCTCGTTCACGATGTCGTCAAACACGCACTTGCCGGTCTTGCCGCAGCTGCCGCAGGCAATGCAGCTGCGCACGGGCAGCTTGCCCACGTGAATCCACTCGGTTTCCACGCCCTCAGCGTGGAAGATCTTTTCCATTTCGCTCAGCGCGGTGACGGTGTTGCCGTTGGCACGGGGGCTGCCGTTGATCAAAATCACTTTCATAGGGTTGCGCCTCCTGTTGATTGATTTGCTATGAGCATATGGTCACTCTGCGGCCTTGGATGCTTCCAGCAGTTTATAAAGCAGCTGATACAGCGTGTGCGTCTCCTCAGGGCTGAGGTTGACGCAGGAGGCCATCTGGCGCGGCACATCCAGCGCGCGCTCGCGCAGCGCCTTGCCTTCCTCGGTGAGGGTGACAATCAGGCTGCGCTCGTCATGCTTGCAGCGGCAGCGGTTGATGAGCCCGCGCGATTCCAGCTTTTTGAGCAGCGGCGTCAGCGTGCCCGAGTCCAGAAACAGGTGCTCGCCCAGCTCCTTCACGCTCACGCAGCCGTGCTCCCACAAAACCAGCATGGTGATGTACTGGGTGTAGGTCAGGTTCAGTTCATCCAGAAAAGGCTTGTAGAGGCGGATGGTCTCCTTTGCGCACACATACAGCGGAAAACACAGCTGATTCTGCAGCTTCAAAGGATCGTAAATATGGTCGTTCATTCGCTCCCCTCCTCTCTTCTCCAACTCTACCACAAAACCCGTTTCGCCTCAAGAACAATTTCGCGCATTGACGTTAACTGGTTCAGAAGATATAATATTTTTTACACCATACTCTTGCAAAACGTCATATCCACGAAAGGATGTATTGCTTTATGAATATCTTTGTGTGCATCAAGCAGGTGCCGTCCACCAACAAGGTACAGGTGGATGAAAAGACCGGCGTGCTCAAGCGCGACGGCATTGCCAGCAAGATGAACCCCTACGACCTATTTGCGCTGGAAACCGCGCTGCGCCTGAAAGCACAGCACGGCGGCACGGTCACCGTGGGCACCATGGGCCCGCCTCAGGCGCAGGCCGTGGTGAAGGAAGCCTACATGATGGGCGCGGATGACGGCTATGTGTTCTCCGACCGCAGGCTTGGCGGCGCGGATGTGCTGGCCACCAGCTACACGCTCAGCCAGGCCATCCGCAGCGTGGGCGATTTTGATTTGATCCTTTGCGGCAAACAGACCACCGACGGCGACACCGCGCAGGTGGGCCCCGCCATTGCCGAGCACATGGGCATTCCCCACGCCGCGTGGGTGACGAAGATTGAGGTTGCGGACGGCGGCGTGAATGTGGAGCAGCAGCTGCAGGATGTGATCGAAACTGCGCACATGCCCTTCCCGTGCCTGATTACCGTGGAGCAGGACATCTTCATGCCCCGCCTGCCCAGCCTCAGGCTGGCGCGCGAGATTGGTGACAAGCCCATCCACATTCAGGGGCTGGATACCTTCCTGGATACCGATCCCAGCCACTACGGCCTCACCGGCAGCCCCACGCAGGTGGAGCGCATCTTCCCGCCGGAAAACGACGTGGAGCAGGAAATGTGGGACGCGGAAAACGCTTCTGAAAAGCTGTTCAGCCAGCTCAAGAAGTGGAAGTTCATGTAAGGAGGTACAGTCATGGCACAGATTGCGATTCTCGAACGAAAGTGCACAGGCTGCGGCCTCTGCAAGGAGAACTGCCCCTTCGGCGCCATCGACATGGTGAATGGCAGGCCGGAGCTCAACGCCGCGTGCAAGGTGTGCGGCATCTGCGTAAAGAACTGCCCGGAGAAGGCCATTGTCAAGCTGGAAACCAAGGTCGATTCCGTGGATAAATCTAAGTGGAACGGCATTCTCGTCTTTGCCGAGGTGAGCGGCGGACGGCTGCACCCGGTCAGCCTCGAACTCATCGGCAAGGCGCATGAGCTGTGCAGGAGCGTGCCCGGCTTTACCGTCAGCGCCGTGCTGGTGGGCAGCGGCGTGAGCGCCTTTGCCGAGGAGCTGCGCCACTACGGCGTGGATAAAGTGGCCGTATATGATGACGAAGAACTCAGCTATTTCCGTGCAGATGCGTATGCCTCCTGCGTGGAAGATTACATCAAGCTCGCCAGGCCCAGCGTGGTGCTGGTGGGCGCCACCAGCCTTGGCCGCAGCCTTGCGCCGCGCCTGGCCACGCGCTTCCACACCGGCCTGACCGCCGACTGCACCAAGCTGGAGCTGCGCGAATCCACCGATCTTGTGCAGATCCGCCCGGCCTTTGGCGGCAACATCATGGCGCAGATCGTCACCCTCAACACCCGTCCGCAGTTTGCCACCGTGCGCTACAAGGTGATGGACGCGCCCCAGCGCCGCGAGGACGTGAGCGGCGAGATCGTGGTGCGCAAGATTCCATCGGGCGTCAAGGCCTCGCCCGTCACGCATGTATCCACCGTGGCCGTGCCTGCGGGCAAGAGCATTTCCGATGCCGACATCCTCGTGGTGGGCGGCCGCGGCCTGCAGAAGGAAGCGGATCTTGAGATGGTGAAGGAGCTGGCCCAGCTGCTGGGCGGCGATTGGGCCACCACCCGTCCGCTGGTGGAAAAGGGCTGGACCACCAACGACCGCCAGATCGGCCTTTCCGGCCGCACAGTGCGCCCCAAGCTGATCATCACCTGCGGCGTGAGCGGCGCCATCCAGTTCACCGCCTGCATGAATGCATCCGACCACATCGTGGCCATCAACACCGACAAGGACGCGCCCATCTTTGAAGTGGCGCACATCGGCATCGTGGGCGATCTGTACGAGATCATCCCCGGCCTCATCCGTCAGATCAAGGAGGCACGCGCATGAGTACGTTCAAGAAAGTAGACGCAGCCGACCTGAAATATTTTGAGGAGCTGCTGCCCGGCCGCGTATTCAGCGGCGAAGCCATCTCCACCGACTACGACCACGACGAGATGACCGAGTACGGCCACTTCCTGCCCGAGGCCGTCCTGCAGGCGCTTTCCACCGAGGACGTGAGCGCGGTGCTCCGTTACTGCAGCGAGCACAACATCGCCGTCACGCCGCGCGGCGCGGGCACGGGTCTGTGCGGCGGCTGCGTGGCCATTCACGGCGGCGTGGTGCTGTCCACCGAAAAGATGAAGAAAGTGCTGGAGGTGGACGTGAAGAACATGACCGCCACCGTGGAACCCGGCGTGCTGCTCATGGAGTTCCCCAAGAGCCTTGAGGGTACGGGGCTGTTCTATCCGCCCGATCCCGGCGAAAAGACCGCTACCATGGGCGGCAACGCCATGACCAATGCCGGCGGCATGCGCGCCGTGCGCTACGGCGTGACGCGCGACTATGTGCTGGGCATGGAGGTGGTGCTGGCCAGCGGCGAGGTCATCACCCTGGGCGGCAAGAATGTGAAAAACTCCAGCGGCTACAGCCTCATCGACCTGATGGTGGGCTCGGAAGGCACGCTGGGCTTCCTGACGAAGCTCACGGTCAAGCTCATCCCCGAACCCAAGGTGAACACCAGCCTGCTCATCCCCTTTGACTCGCTGGACAAGTGCATCGAGGCGGTGCCGTCCGTGCTCGGCTGCGGCTGCGAGCCCACGGCTGTGGAGTTCATGGAGCGCGAGGTGATTGCGTGCGCGGAGGAATATCTGGGCAAGCAGTTCCCGGATACCAGCGCCAATGCCTACCTGCTGGTGCGCCTGGACGGCGCGAGCGACGCGGCGCTCAAGCCCATGATCGATCTGCTCACCGACACGGTGCTGAATCTGGGCGCGAGGGACGTGCTTCTGGCCGATACCGACGAGCGCAAGGAGAGCATCTGGAACAGCCGCGGCGCGTTCCTCGAGGCCATCAAGGGCTCCACGCCCAGCATGGACGAGTGCGACGTGGTGGTGCCGCGCGACCGCATTGCGGATTTTGTGAAGAAAAGCGTGGAGATCGGCCGGAAGCTGGATATCCGCATCCGCTCCTTCGGCCATGCGGGCGACGGCAACCTGCACATCTACGCCTGTCAGGATGACCTGAGCGACGGCGAGTGGAAGGAACGCGTGGAAAAGGTGATGGACGAGCTGTACGAAGCGGCGCGCGCCCTCGGCGGCGAGGTGAGCGGCGAGCACGGCATCGGCCATGCCAAGCGCAGCTTCCTGCACGAAAGCCTGGGCGAAACGCAGATGGCCATCATGCGCGGCGTCAAGGCCGCGTTTGACCCCAAGGGCATCCTCAACCCCGGTAAGGTTGTGTAAAAGAAAAGCGCTCCGGGTTGACAGCCGGAGCGCAAAACAGTTATAATATGGGCAGGAAGGCTCCCCCTCCTGTACATGGTGGGCCGCCCCCTGAAACGACGAATGCCGCCTGTAGGTGTCAGCTACATGGCGGCCATTTTATTTCTGGTCTTTTGTGATCAGCATAACCACAAGGGACAGAACCGTAAAAACGATCATGAGAAGCTCGTAATCGCTCATACGCTTACCCCCCTCTCTTTTGTGCTTGAAAAAGGGGCAAAGCTCACCATGTAGGAACCTTCCTGCTTCTGTTCATTGTATCATATTGCAAGGTGCATCGCAATGAAAGAAAGCAGGGAGGCTCTTTTTTGTAGTCCGATAAAACATTTGCATTCCGCTGCGTTCGGGCGTATCATTAGGAACGATGCGACCACGAGGAGGACGTTTTGTCATGCGCAGGAATGCCAAGATTGATATGACCAGGGGGCCCATGCTGCCTGCCATTGTGCGGTTTGCGCTGCCTATTCTGCTGGGCACGCTGCTGCAGATGCTGTATCACACGGCGGATACGCTGGTCATTGGCAACTTCTGCGGTTCAGCGTCGCTGGCGGCGCTGGGCACCAGCGGACAGCCGGTGGAAATCCTCATCAATGTGTTCATGGGCCTGGGCGCAGGCGCGAGCATCCTGGTGGCCCAGTACATGGGCAGCGGCGAAAAGGACAAGCTGCGCTCGGTGGCCAGCACGGCGGTCAGCTTTCTGTACCTGTGCGCCATTCCCATGACGGCGGTGGGCTGGTTTGTGGGGCCGGTCATCCTGCGCGGCATGAACGTGCCGGCGGATACCTTCGCCCTTGCCTCCAGCTACATGCGCATCACCTTTCTGGGTACGCTGTTCAACCTGGGCTATAACCTGAACGCCGGCGTGCTGCGCGGCATGGGCGACAGCCAGTCCTCGCTGTGGTTTCTGGTGCTGTCGTGCAGCGTGAACATCGTGCTGGATGTGCTGTTTGTGGCGGGCTTCCACATGGACGTGGCGGGCGCGGCGCTGGCCACCATCATCGCGCAGGCAGTATCGTGGATTGTGAGCATCCTCTACATCCGCCGCCGCTATCCCGAGGTGTGCTTTCCCTTCCTGCCGCGCAGCGTGGACGGCGGCATGATGAAGGAGCTCACCCGTCTGGGCGTGCCGCTGGGCATCAACAACTCGTTCTATTCCGTGGGCCATCTGCTCATGCAGTCGCTCATCAATCTTCAGGGCGCGGCGTTCATCGCGGGCTGCTCCGTGGCCAGCAAGATGAACTCCTTTTCCAACCTCACCACCGGCGCGCTGTCCACCGCCACGGCCACCTTTGCCGGGCAGAACTACGGCGCGCGCAGCTGGCAGCGTCTGAAAAAGGCCGCGCGCATTCCCTTCTGCTCGGCTCTGATCAGCCTGATTTCGGGCGTGGTGCTGGTGAGCTTTGCGCAGCCGCTGGCCGCCATGTTCAGCGATGATCCGCAGGTGATCTTCTACGCGGTGCGCTACATGCGCGTGGTGATGCCCATGTGCTGGGCGTACGCGCTGTTCAACGCCATCATCAGCCTGGCCAACGCCATTGGCGAAATCCGCTATCCCACCATCGTCAACATCCTCATGCTGTGGGTGGTGCGCATTCCGGTGGCGCATCTCATCGCGCGCGTGGTGGACGGCACGTGGGTGATGGCGGCGGTGTCCATCAGCTTTGTGTTTGGCATGGTGTGCATGCTGTTCTTCTTCCGCAGCCACCGCTGGCGCGAGGTGCGCAATCTGGCCAAAGCTGCATAAGGGTATGAAAAAAGGAGCCGTATGGCTCCTTTTTGCTGCGGTTAACCGATCAGCGCGTCCTCTTCCTCGTCCGGCACGTCGTCCTCTTCGGGGGTGACGGGGTCGGGATCGGCGGGCAGCATGAGCGCATTTTCAAACACGAAGGTCACGCTCTGGCCCACGCGCGTGCAGGTAAGGCGGTAATCGCCCGCGTCGGTGCGGTATTCATCCGCCTGCGCCAGCGCGGCCTCCACCTGCTGCACCAGCGCGTAGCGCTCGTAGGGCGTGGGGGATTTGTCCATGGCCATGATGAGCGCATAGCAGTGCAGCGCGGACACGGTGAAGTCCGAGTGCTGGGCGCTGCCGTGGCGCATACCTTCCGGCGCGGTCAGGATGATCTGGCAGCGGCTGATGACCTTGCCCGTGTCATCCATGTGGATTTCCGCCGCAAGGCTGCCGCTGTTGATGCGGTAGAAGCGGCGCGAGCGGGAATCGTAATCGCGCTGGGGCGTGTGGGGCAGGAGCATGCGGTTGGCGCTGGCGTTGAGCGCGGTGATGTTTTCGGCATAGGAGGCAGTGAAGGCCTCGTACGTCTGGCCAAAATCATCCGCCAGCGCGGCGGGGCAGGCGAGAATCAGCAGCAGAATCAGGCAGAGGAGCTTGCGCATCACTCATCCTCCTTGGGGCGTTCGGAACGCCTGCGCCTGACGGGGCGAGGGGGTTCCGGCACGGGTTCGGGTTCAGGTTCGGGCTGGGGCGCAGGTTCGGGCGCAGGAGCCGGAGCGGGCGGCGCGGGGCGTTCCTCGCGCGCGGGCGCGGGCTTCTGTTCCTCTTTGGCAAACGGGGTTTTCTTCTGCTTGCCCTGCTTTTTGGCCAGCACGGCGGCGTAGCTGTAAGGCTGCGCGGGTTCCTCGTGCTTCATCTGGGTATCCAGGCAGCGGTACAGGCCGCGGCCAAAGGCAGCCCAGGTGATGAAACGCACGCGGGTGAACAGCTTTTGCTTGTGGTAGAAGCGGCGGAAGAGATCGCGCGCCTCGTGCACCTGCTCCGCGCCGGGAACGGCGCGGCTGTAGTTGCTCAGCGCCATCATGCGCCAAAGCGGCAGGATGGGTGCGGGCGTGTTCTTGCTCTTGTCCATGCGGCGCGCGAAGATCAGCGGCGTCTCGCCGGGACGCGGGGTGCGCCTGGTGAGCATCAGCAGGGCGTTGACCGCGCTGCCGTACACGAAGATGCGGCCCAGGTCATCCGCCTGACGCTTGGCCACCCGGTCGGGCAGGCACAGGATGATGCGCACGATGGCGGCGATGATGAGCAGCAGAATCAGCAGCCACAGCCACAGGGCGCTGGGCTTGTCCTCGTCGTAGCCGGTCTCGTCGGGAAGCTCTTCGGGCGGCGGCGTGGGCGTGGGGGCATCCTGCTCTTCGGGCGGAGGCGGGGTGGGTGTGGGTTCAGGCTCGGGCTCGCTCATGGGCGGCTCGCTGTCCTGATCGTCCTGCGTGGGCGTGGCGTCAAACGGCACCCAGCCGAAGCCTTCAAAGTAGACCTCGGTCCACGCGTGTGCGCTTTCGCCGGTGACGTAGGCAAAGCCATCCGCCGCAGGCTGGGCGATGAAGCCCTCCACGTACCGCGCGGGCAGACCGGCCATGCGGCACAGCACCGTCATGGCGCTGGCGTAGTAGGTGCAGTAGCCCTCCTTGCCCACGTAGAGGAAGTAGGTCACAAAGTCCTGATTTTCCGGGGGCGTATCGGGCTCGAGGGTGTAGCGGTAGTAGCGCTTGAGGTGGCGCATGATGGCGCAGGCCTGATCGTAGGGCGTGTTGTAGCCGGATACGATGTTGCGCAGATCCTCAAATACCTTCTGCTCCATATGGCCGGGCAGGCGGGTGTACTTGGCCCTGGCGTCCTCGTAATACTTGTCCGCCCCCTTGGGCGCAGCCGCGATGAGCGCACCCAGCGCGCTGTCGCCGCCCTCCAGAAGGGGCGCATAGGCGGTGTAGCGGTCGCCGCGAGCCAGATCGCGGGTGATGAAGAGCTCGCTGGATTCGTTGAAATAGGCCACCATATCGCTCTGCGCGCTGAAGCGGCGCAGGAACACGGGCACCGGCACGGTGCTGGTGGCGGTATCCTGCATCTGCACGGTCACGGCGTGCTGATCCAGAAGCGTGCTCGCGTGCTGCACGGAGGCCGGGGGCAGATTTTCGAGGAAGACGCTTTCGCGCAGGCTGCTCCAGCGCGGGTTGACGTACAGGTAGCGTTTGGCGTTGGAGGTATCGCGCCAGCTGCGGCCGGTGTACTCGTCCTTGGCCACGGCGCGCAGCAGCGTGCGGCGGTCGGTTTTGACGGTCATCACCGGCGTGTCGGAGGGCGCGGCCTCGCCGCCCAGCTTGCCCGATCCCATGGGGTAGTAGCCGTAGTTGCCCAGCGTGAACACATTGCGCGGATCGGTGAAGAACAGGTGATCCTCAATGGTCTGCTTGAGCCTCATGGCGGACTGATACAGCGGTTCGATCACCGTATGTCCCGTGGGCAGGATGGCCATGGCAACCGCCACCACGATGGCGGCCATGGGCAGCACTTCAAACAGATTGGTCTTTTCGTGCGAGGTTTGGGAGATGAGCAGCAGCAGCGCCACGAATGCGGGCGTGGTATACCACAGGTACTGCGCCTGACCGAGGCTCCACATGCCAAACAGCGTAAGCACCACCAGAATGGTGGCCGGGAAGAATCCCACGCTGCGGCTGGTGAACAGGTAGCAGATGATGGCCAGCGCCACGGAAAACATCAGCCCGATCTCCGCAGCGTACAGCGGCGCGGCGGCGGGAACATCGTTGAAGTAGAGGGCGACGGCCTTGACGGCCTCCACCGAGGAACCAAAGTAGCCCATGCCCGGCAGCGCAAGCTGCACCGCGACGCCCACGATGAGCAGGATGAGCAGAATGAGGGAGCCCTTCCGGAAAGACCCGGCCACGCAGAGCAGCACAAGCAAAGCCGCCGCCGTCAGGACAGCCGAAAGCATGGCGCTGCCGGCGCCGAAGGACATCATCAGCGGCAGCAGCACGCCCATGCACAGAAGCAGGCTGACCATGAGGCGCGACAGGCGCTCGTTTGTCAGGAAGGGGAGTTTCTTCACGGGATTGGCTCCTTTGAGAGAGGTTTTTTGGATTGACGGCCGAGACACGCCTTGCGGCTTTTGTTAGTTGACGCCGTCGGGGCCCGCTCCGCTAGGGCCTACGGGGGCGGGGGGATTTCGATTTCCCCCCTTACCCCCTTAGGAATCCCATAACCCCCTTGAAACGACCAGGGGTAAACCCCTGGACCCCCGTGTGCGGGAAGGGTAAGGGAGTAGGAACGGGTCTGATCAAGTAACTGTCGCCATTAGACCCGCCTCACCTTTGCCTAAAGGCAAAGCGAGGCTACAAGT
>JAQXJZ010000079.1 GCA_029009515.1 bacterium | reverse complement strand
CGCTCGGTGACGGTGTAGCCCTTGGACTTGAGCACCTCGATGCAGCTGCGGCGGGTGACGCCGGGCAGGATGGAGCCGGTGAGGGCGGGGGTGATGATCTCGCCGTCAATCTTGAACATGACGTTCATGGCGCCCACTTCTTCAATGTACTTGCGCTCCACGCCGTCCAGCCACAGCACCTGGCTGTAGCCCTTCTGGGCGGCGCGCTCGCCGGCACGGTTGGAGGCAGCGTAGTTGCCGCCGCACTTGGCATAGCCGGTGCCGCCGCGCACGGCGCGCACATCGGCGTCCTCGATCATGATGCCGACGGGGTTGATGCCTTCCTTGTAGTAGCTGCCCACGGGGCTGGCGATGATGGCAAACACGGCGTTGTGCACAGCGTGCACGCCCAGGGTTTCATCGTTGCCAAACAGGAAGGTACGCAGGTACAGGGAAGTGCCTTCGTTGTGGGGCGTCCACTCGGCTTCCACTTCCACGAAGGCCTTGAGAATCTGCAGGAAGTCCTCTTCGGGCAGCTGGGGCAGGCACAGGCGTTCGGCGGAATCCATCATGCGGCGGGCATTGCAGTCCGGTCGGAACAGCTGGATGCCGCCATCCTTGCGGCGGTAGGCTTTCAGGCCTTCGAAGATCTCGGAGCCGTAGTGCAGCACCGTGGAGGCGGGATGCAGCGGGAAGGGGCCGAAGGGCACGATGCGGGCGTCATGCCAGCCTTCTTCGCTGTTCCAGTCGATGAGGGCCATGTGATCGGTAAAGATGCGGCCAAAGCCCAGCGCGCTTTCGTCGGTCGGCTTTGCCTTGGGGCAGGCAGTCTTTTCAATACGGATGTTCAGCATAATGCTACCTCCTGCAAATCAGTAGTCACGGCCCAGCTTGAGGGCGGTGAGGTTCTTTTCGTACATCTCGGGATGCTTGACGGAAACGACCTTCTTGAGGGCGGTTTCCACGGCTTCCTCGTCAAACTGGCCCAGTTCCTTGAGCAGCTTGCCGGTGAGGATCATGTTGGCAAGGCCGCTGAGGCCGTTGTCGCTGGCCAGCTGGGTGGCGGGCACGTAGTAGGCGTCCACGTCGGTGCGCTCCACCTTGCGGCTGATGAGGCTGGAATCCACAAAGATCTTGCCGCCGGCAGGAACGTCCTTTTCGTACTTGTCCAGAGAAGGCAGGTTCATGACCATGAGCACATTGGGCTTGGAAACGATGGGGGAACCCACGGGCTCATCGGAGATGATAACGGAGCAGTTGGCGGTGCCGCCGCGCATTTCGGGGCCGTAGGAGGGAAGCCAGCTGACTTCCTTGCCTTCCATCATGCCCTTGTTGACCAGAAACTTGCCAGCGAACAGAAGGCCCTGTCCGCCGAAACCGGCAATCAGAAATTCATGCGTCATGGCTCAGTCCTCCTTGCTCGCGCTGCGGTCTTTGTACACGCCCAGCGGATAGTAGGGAATCATCTTTTCGTCCACCCATTCCAGCGCCTTCTGAGGCGTCATGCCCCAGTTGGTGGGGCAGGTGGAGATGACCTCCACCAGAGAGAAGCCCTTGCCTTCAACCTGGTTCTGGAAGGCCTTCTTGATGGCCTTCTTGGCGGCCTTGATGTTCTTGACGTTGTTGACGGCAACGCGCTCGAGGTACTCGGGACCATCGAGGGTGGCCAGCATTTCGCACACGCGCACGGGGAAGCCGCAGGCCTTCACATCGCGGCCGTAGGGAGAGGTCTGGGTGACCTGTCCGGGCAGGGAGGTGGGAGCCATCTGGCCGCCGGTCATGCCGTAAATGGCGTTGTTGATGAAGATGATGGTGATGTTCTCGTTGCGGGCCGCAGCGTGAACGGTTTCGGCGGTGCCGATGGAGGCCAGGTCGCCGTCGCCCTGATAGGTGAAGACGATGTTGTTTTCCGGATCGGAGCGCTTGAGGCCGGTGGCCACAGCAGGAGCGCGGCCGTGGGCAGCTTCCACCATGTCGCAGGCAAAGTAGTCATAGGCCATGACGGAGCAGCCGACGGGCGCCACGCCGATGGTGCGGCCTTCAATGCCCAGCTCGTCGATCACCTCGGCCACCAGACGGTGCACGATGCCGTGGGTGCAGCCGGGGCAGTAATGGAAAGGAACATCCAGAAGGGCCTTGGGCTTTTCAAAAACGATCATTACTTTTCGCCTCCGTTCTTCGCGGCTTCAGCGATCTTGGCAAATACTTCTTCGGGGGAGGGAATGATGCCGCCGGCACGGCTGCACAGGCTGACGGGGCGCTTGCACTCGATGGCAAGGCGCACATCCTCGATCATCTGACCCATGGACAGCTCCACGGAGATGAAGGAGTGGCACTTTTCGGCTGCGGCAGCCAGCTGCTTGCTGGGGAAGGGCCACAGGGTGATGGGACGGATGAGACCCACCTTGATGCCCTGCTTGCGGGCCTCCACGATGGCGTTCTTGGCCACGCGGGCAGCGATGCCAAAGGCCACCACGCAGATCTCGGCGTCGTCCATCAGGTAGCTTTCCGCCATGGTCTCGTTTTCCTCGATGATGCGGTAGCGCTCGAAGCGCTCCTCGTTGGTGCGCTACAGCGCGGCGGGATCGAGGAAGAGGGAGTTGATGATGTTGTGCTTGCGCTGGCCCCTGGTGCCGGTCACGGCCCAGGACTTGTCAAAGTCCTGCGCTTCGGGCTTCCTGATTTCCACGGGCTCCATCATCTGGCCCATGGTGCCGTCGGCCAGAATCATGGCGGTCATGCGGTACTTGTCGGCCAGATCAAAGCCCTTCATGGTCAAATCGGCCATTTCCTGCACGCTGGCAGGAGCGAGGACGATCATGCGGTAGTCGCCGTGTCCGCCGCCCTTGGTGGCCTGGAAATAGTCGCTCTGGGAGGGCTGGATGCCGCCCAGACCGGGGCCGCCGCGCTGAACATTGACCACCAGCGCAGGCAGATCCGCGCCGGCCAGGTAGGAAAGACCTTCCGCCTTCAGGGAGATTCCCGGGCTGGAAGAGGAGGTCATGACGCGCTTGCCGGTACCGGCCACGCCGTAGACCATGTTGATGGCAGCCACTTCGCTCTCGGCCTGCAGGAAGGTGCCGCCGATCTTGGGCATGCGCTTGGACATATAAGCGGCTACTTCGGTCTGGGGGGTGATGGGATAGCCGAAATAATGACGGCAGCCGGCCTCGATGGCGGCCTCCGCGATGGCTTCATTGCCCTTCATCAAAACTTTTTCAGCCATGTTCTTACCTTACCTTTCTACCGTGATCACAACGTCGGGGCACATGGTGGCGCAGAAGGCGCAGCCGATGCACTGTTCCTGATCGGTGATCTCGGCGGGATGATGACCCTTGGGGTTGATCTTGTCCTGCGCAAGAATCAAAATCTTCTTGGGGCAGGCCGTAACGCAAAGGCCGCAGCCCTTGCAGCGCTCGGTACGGATGGTGATCTTTGCCATACTCTATCTCTTCCTTTCCTTCATTAACGGATTTTGCTTTGCAGGTGAAGCGGGAACAGGTTGTCAATCCTCCCCTTCAGCTGCTCATACAGGCTTTCGTCCACCGCCGTCATTTTCAGCGGCAGCTGAGCCAGATGACATACTTCCTGTGCGTAGGCCATGGAGCCCAGCACGTCCTTAGCGGTGGTTTCCACGCCGAGGTTGGAATTGTTGATGACGGAGGTGAAGCGCATCTGTGCGGCTGCTTCAATCTCCTGCATCACCTCGATGGTTAACTCTGGCGTTTTGGTCAGCGGCCGGAAGCGATTGATGACGAAGAACATTTCATAATTGTCCTCCGCAAGAATCTGGTCCCTCAGCCGTCCCAGCGCCAGCGCGCCGCGGTCGTCGCCGCCCACGTCGATCAGCGCTGTCTGCGTGGGATCGTCGGTTACGGAGTAGATCTCGGCCGGGAGCGCCGGCAGATCCACATTGGAACCGGCAAACGACGAGCAGATCAGCCGGATGCCGGCCGCTTCCAGATCAGCCCTGGAATCCGACGTGCGGAAGTAGGGGTTGACGATATCCACATCGGCGATGGTCACGCGATCGCGGGTTTTCTTCAGCTCGTGCGCAAGGCTGACGGCGATGTTGGTTTTGCCGCTGCCGTAATGGCCGCTGAAGAGCAGGATGCGTTTGAAATCCATTTCATCGTTCCTTCCTGAAATAATGAAAAACGCCCATCTCAAAGAAGAAAACTTTGAGACGAGCGTAGATAACATGCCCGCGGTACCACTCAAATTGCGGCATAGCGCCGCCACCTCTTGGGCTCCAACAAGCCCTATGCCTTGACGCAGCAATCACGGGAAGGTTCTACGGCTCAGAGGCTTTCTTCCTTCCGGCTCAGGAGATACAGGCGCCGTCCGGCTTCCACGTTTGTGGCTTGCACCAACCGCCACTTCTCTTGAACGGGGTCTTTGCCGGGGCACTCTCCCTCATCGCCCTTGACGGTGATTTTACCGTCTTTTTGTGCGTTTGTCAATGGCTAATGTACGGACTTATCCGAACGTTTACAGGATAAATTGTTTTTCCGATGTACATCGCAGGCAGGATTTTCCGATGAAAATGGAGAATGCTGTTTAGAAGCACAGGGAAAAGGTGGAGAATATGCATGCTTAGCAAAATTGTCGGAAAAATTCGCAGGCGGATTGCGCGGATGCGCATCAGCCAGTTTGAGGCGTCTTTCCGCAAACTGACGCTTGAGGACCGCGCGTGGGTGGATCCCATCTGCCGCAGCGATACCAACCTGCTGCCGCATGCGCATTTTGCCGATATGTATCTGGCACAGGCTGCCTATGAGGACACCTACCGCGAATTCTGCGGCTGCGTGCTGCTCAAGCCCTGGGTGGAAGGCGATGCGCTGCAGCTGCAGTATCCCTTTGGCACGCCGCAAAACCGCCGCCGCGCCATTGAAGAGGTACTGAAGCCGTATGCCCTTCAGTGCAGCAAAGTGGTGTTTCAGGGCGTTTCCACCGATGGACTGGAGGATCTGAAGGCGCAGTTTGGCCCCAAAGTGCTCAGCGTGGAGGAGCGCCGCAACGGATACTGCTACATGCTGGATCTGAAGGAGCAGATTGAATTGCCCGGCGGCGACTTCCGCAACAAGCGCAAGAAGATTGTGCGCTTCAACAAGAATTTCGCCTGGACCTATGAGCCCATCACAGCTGATAACATGGCGGAATGCCTGGAAGTGAACGACAGGTGGTTTGCCGAGCACATCAAGGATGAGCATGTGCTGGAGGAGCAGAAGATGCTGCACCTTGCGCTGGAGGAGCTGGATGCGCTCAGGCTGCAGGGCGGATTGTTCCGCATCGATGGCAAACCGGCGGCCATTTACATCGGCACGCCCTTCAACGATGAGGTCTACCTGAGCATGTTCATGAAGGCGGACAACAGCTATCAGGATATTGCACTTACCTTCACGCATGAGTTTTTCAAAATCAACTGCCTCGATTTCCTCTATGATAATGAAGAAGGCGATGGCGGCGTGCCGGGCCTGCGCGATTTCAAAACCAACCTGCATCCCAAGTTCATGGTGCCCAACTACGACGTAACCGTTCAGATCTGAAAAAATGCCTTTTGATCCGCCGAAGATTCCGGCGGATTTTTTTTGCTGCCGCTTTTGTCCAAAATCAATGCTGTGCTTGCAAGTGAGCGCCGGATGGACTATAATAAAATGGCTTATGTGCAGATATCCGTAATGGAGGATGAGGATTCAATGAACCAGACGACGGCTAAGCAGAACCCGTTTGTGTTTTATCTTTGCATGCTGGCATATATGGTGCTGGCGCTGTTGGCGCGCGTGATTGCGTTTGCGCCGCTGTACTGCCTGACTTTGGAAGGCGGCCTGAAGTGGATTGCGTTTCTATGCCCGGTGCTGCTTATGTTTTTTGTGTTGCCGCTGCGCTATTCCTTTGCCGAGGCCGTGGTGCCCACCCGCAATGGCCGCTTCTTCGATTTCAAAACCGCGTTTGGTTTTTCCAACTACGGCGAAAAGCTGACCGAGAGCCTCATGCATGCGCTTAACGTGCTGAAGTGGGGCATTCCGCTGGCTGCCCTGCTGGGCTATGCCTACTACTGGTACACCGGCGTGGATGCGCTGACGGTGCTGCAGTCCGTGACGGAGCTGGGCGCCTGGGGCAACGGCCTGTGGTGCAAGGTGCTGGGCTTCTTCGGCGTGGAGGCTGTTCCGTCCATGAACACCATGATGGACGGCGTGTTTGTGGTGCTGATCGTGCTTGCCATCGGCATTCTCATCTGGATGTACGGCGCGGTGCGCAACAGCGCCAGCCGCTATATCTGGGTGATCGCCACCCGCAGCGACCGCGCGCCCCGCGTGGAGCTGCGCCGCCGTCTGCGCGGCCGCCGCATGGCTCAGCTTGGCGTGGCGATCCTCAATCTCATCCTGTGGGCGCCCTTCGTGCTCATGGTGGTCAAGTCCCTCAAGGGCGTTGTGAGCGATCTGAGCAGCGTGCTGATGATGGCCGTCATGTCCGGTTCCATGCCCAGCGTGGATCTGGCCAGCGCCGTCGCGCCCCTGGCCGTGGCCTTCTTCGCCCTGTATCTGCCGCTGCTGCCCGTGCGCCGCTGGCTGACCGCCGCGTTTGCCGCGCATGAGCGTCGCCGCAAAGCGCCTGCCAGGGCCACCAACGCATAACCATGGCCGCTGTACGACTGGATAAATTTTTGGCTCAGAGCGGTGAACGCACCCGCAGCGAGGCGGTGCGCCTCATCAAGCTGGGCAAGGTGCAGGTGAACGGCCTGTGCCAGCGCGATCCTGCCGTCAAGGTCAAGGAAAGCGATATCGTCACCCTCGCCGGTGAAACGGTGGGCGATGACGCGCTGCAGTATTACCTTTTGCACAAACCCTCCGGCGTGCTCACCGCCGCGCGCGACAGCCGCGCCCAGACGGTGATGGACCTTCTGCCGGAAAACCTTTCGCGACGCAAGGTGCTGCCGGTTGGCCGACTGGACAAGGACACCACCGGCCTTCTGGTGCTCACCAACGACGGTGCGCTGGCGCATTCGCTGCTGGATCCCAAACGCCATGTGTGGAAGCGCTACATCGCCACGGTGGAAGGCAGGCTGACCGAGGCGGATGTATCCGCCTTTGAAGAAGGCGTCCCGCTGCGCGACTTTACCGCCCAGCCCGCCAAGCTCACCATCCTCGAAGCGGCTGACGATTTCAGCACCGCCGAGGTGGAGGTGCACGAGGGCAAATTCCACCAGGTCAAGCGCATGTTCGGCGCGCGCGGCCACGAGGTGGTCAGGCTGCACCGCGCCAGCTTTGGCCCGCTCACCATTCCGGAAGGGCTGAAGGAAGGCGAGCATATCCGCCTCACCGACGAGCAGGTGCAGCTTCTGCGCGACGCCATCAACCGATAACAAAGGGGACATTCAACCATGCCCAACGATCATTACTATACCTCTGCGCCCACCAGCGCCCATAAGGAAGCATCGGTGGAGGTGGAGTACCGCGGCCACAAGCTGCATTTTGATACCGACAGCGGCGTATTTTCCCGCACGGAGCTGGACCGCGGCACCGAGGTGCTGTTGGATACGCTGGAAGAGGTCAGCGGTTCCGTGCTGGACATGGGCTGCGGCTGGGGGATCATCGGCGTGGCTGTGGGCAAAAACTGGCCGGATACGCAGATCACCATGGCGGATATCAACCAGCGCGCCTGCGCCCTGTCCGCCGCCAATGCCAGGAAGAACGGCGTCGCCGCCGAGGTGCTGGAAAGCGACGGCTACGAAAAAGTGCTGGGCCGCAGCTATGACCTCATTTTGCAGAACCCGCCCATCCGCGCCGGCAAGGCGGTCATCTACCAGATGTTTGCCGATGCCGCCAGGTGCCTGAATCCGGGTGGAGAACTGCGCCTGGTCATCCGCAAGCAGCAGGGCGCGCCGTCGGCCATCACGTATCTGCGCACGCTGTTTGACAGCGTGGAAACCATTGAAAAGAAAAGCGGCTTCTGGATCATCAGCTGCCGCGATGCGATTTCTGCCAACGAATGACGAGAGGATGACATCCATGAAGTACGACAAGGCATTCTTTGATCAGCCGTTTGACCGCCGGGGTACCGCGTGCGAAAAGTGGGATGGCATGGAGGAACGGCTGGGCGAGGGCATCAACCCCATGTGGGTGGCTGATATGGACTTCCGCTGCCCGGACGAGATCACCGAGGCGATGGTGAAGCGCGCCGCGCATCCCGCCTACGGCTACACCGACCAGACCGGGGCGGCCACCGAGGCCATGCTGGCCTTCATGCAGCGCCGCCACGGCCTCCAGCTGACCGAGGAAGAACAGATTCTCATGCCCTGCGTGGTCACCGGCCTGCGCGCCGCGGTGCTGGCCTTCACCCAGCCCGGCGACGGTATCATTGTGCAGCCGCCTGTGTACGGCCCGTTCTACTTCTCCGTGAAGGACAACGAGCGCAAGACCATGGAATGCCCCCTCATCCGCGATGAGAACGGCCATTACACCATGGATCTGGAATCTGTGGAGGAAGCCTGCCAGAACGGCGCCAAGCTGATGATGCTGTGCAACCCGCACAATCCCGTGGGCCGCTGCTGGACCAGGGACGAGCTGACCGCCCTGTGGAATGTGCTCAGCCGCTACGGCGTGATGCTGGTATCCGACGAAATTCACGAGGACTTCGTGTTTGAGAAGGGCGCGTTTACGCCCATGCTCAGCATTGCCTCCGGCAAGGAGGACAAGGTGATCGCCCTGACCAGCGCCAGCAAGACCTTCAATCTGGCCGGTCTGCAGCAGGCGGTGGCCTTTGCCCGCAATCTGGATGTGCTCACGGCTGTCAAGGACACCATGCACAATGTGGGCGTGGTGCAGGGCAACATCTTTGGCCTGATCGCTGCCGAGGCTGCCTATGCCTACGGCGACGAATGGCTGGACAGCATGCTTGCCTACATCAAGGAAGGCGAGCAGATCCTGCGTGAAGAGCTGGCCGTCCGCCTGCCTGAGGCCATCCTCAGCCCGCTGGAAGCCACCTATCTGGGCTGGATCGACCTGCGCGCCTATGGCATGAACACCGCCGAGCTGCTGGAGCGCAGCCGCAAGGCGGGCGTGGAATTCACCCCCGGCACGTTCTTTGGTGCGGAGATCGGCGACGGATTCCTGCGCATCAATCTGGCCTGCCAGCACGACCGTATCCGTCTGGCTGCCCAGCAGCTTGAAAAAGCCATCAAGGGCTAAGCCCTTTTCAGGAGGATCATTATGGAAAATCTGAACACCATCATCGAATCCCTTCGCGAAGAAATGACCGAAACCCTTGCCCGCTGGATCCGTGTGCCCAGCGTGAAGGATGAACCCGCCCCCGGCGCTCCCTTTGGCGTGGAAGTGCGCAAGAGCCTGGACATGGTGCTTGCCGACGCCGAAAAGATGGGTTTTTCTGTGCGCAATTTTGACGGCTATGCCGGCGACGTGCGCATGGGCCCCGAAGGCGTGAATCCGCTGGCCATCCTCGCTCATCTGGACGTGGTGCCCGCCGGTGACGGCTGGCAGCAGGATCCCTTCGGCGCGGAAATCATCGACGGCAAAATGTACGGCCGCGGTACATCTGACGACAAGGGCCCCGCTGCCGCCGCTCTGTACGCCATGTACGCCTATAAGCAGGCCGGCCTGCCCCTCAACCGCGAAGTGCGCCTCATTCTGGGCTGCGACGAAGAGAGCGGCTGGGACTGCATGAACTACTACGCTGCGCACTGTGATATGCCCAAAATGGGCTTCAGCCCGGACGCCAGCTTCCCCGTCATCAACACCGAAAAGGGCATGCTGCACCTTGACCTGCACGGCGCGTACTGCGCCGAGGGCCTGAAGGTGAAGCAGTTCAACGTGGGCGAGCGCCCCAACGTGGTTCCCGGTCTGGCCACGGCCATCGTCGAAGGCGATGAAGCCCTGTGCAAAAAGGCCAACGCTGCCGCCGCTTCTCTCAGCCTCGAAGTCAAGGCCGAAATGGCGGACGGCGATGTGAAGCTGCTGTCCACCGGCATCCCCGGCCACGCCGCCTTCCCGGAAATCACCCGCAACGCCATCGGCCAGCTGCTGGTGGTGCTCAAGGAACTGGGCGTGCAGGGCAGCCTGCTCACCCTGGCCAACTGCGTGGGCATGGAGTACGACGGCAAGAGCCTCGCCATCAAGTGCCAGGACGAAGTCAGCGGCCCCCTGACCTGCAACATGGGCATCATCCGCTACAGCGAGGAAACCGGCCTCTACGCCACCCTCGATATCCGCTATCCCATCCTGTGCGATCACAAGGCCCTCACCGCCAGCCTCAGCGCTGAGCTCGCGCCCGAAGTGACCGTCACCGTCGATACCCAGAAGGATCCCCACCACGTGGCCGCCAGCAGCAAGCTGGTCACCGCCCTCATGGAATCCTACGCCGAAGTCACCGGCGATACCGAATCCAAGCCCATGGCCATCGGCGGCGGCAC
>JAQXJZ010000078.1 GCA_029009515.1 bacterium | reverse complement strand
ATTTAAAAAACCGCAGAATCACAACTGATGCCGCGGCAATCCACCTTGAGGCCGCCATACAGGCGGCATCAATACATGGGATTCCAACGGGTGAAACCCTTTGGCGGGTGCAGGGCAGAGCCCTGCCTCGTCCCCCTTTAACCGTATCTCCTCACCACATCCTCCAGCGCTGCCAGACCATTGTGGAAACCATTGCCGTTATCCATGACGACGTCGGCGGCGCTTTTGTAGATGGGCATGCGTTCGTTAAAAATGCGCTCGATTTCCTCGCGGCCTTTCTGCGCCAGGAAGGGGCGCTTTTCGGCGCGGATATCCAGCATGATGTCATCGATGGGGCGATCGATGAGCACGATGAGGCCGTGGTTGCGCATCAGCAGGCGGTTTTCCGGACGCAGGCACAGGCCGCCGCCGGTGGAGATGATGCCGGGCGTAGCGTTGACCAGCTTTTGCAGAAGGCGTGTTTCCGCGTCGCGGAAGGCCTGCTCGCCAAAGCGGGTGAAGAGCTGCGCGGTATCCATACCGGTGGCTTCCGTGAGGTAGACGTCTGTATCCAGATAGGGGATCTGCAATTTTTGGGCAACACGGCGTCCCAGCGCGCTTTTGCCGCTGCCGGGCATGCCTACCAGAAAAATATGACGATCCATCCTTCTCCTCCTTCGTGCGCGTGGTTAACGGGCTTCCAGCTTGGCGGGCTCGGGTTTGCGGCTCAGCGCCAGCGTGAAGCGGAAGCCGGCGCCCTCATCCAGGGGCATCACTTCCAGCGTCTGCCCGTGCAGATCCATGATCTGCTTGCAGATGCTCAGGCCCAGGCCGGTGCCTTTGCCGGCCGTATGGGCTTTATCCGCTTTGTAGAAGCGTTCGAACAGGCGATCCCTGTCCTGGGGTGCAATCGGTTCGCCGTCGTTTTGGATGGTGACGGCTACGGTATTATCATGCAGCAAAGAGGTGCGAATTGTCAAGTTCCCATTGTCAACAACAAACTTGAGGGCATTGTCCACAATATTGTGCACCACCTGGGAGATCTTGTCGCTGTCAGCATGCACAAGGCAGGGTTCCTGCTCAAACTCCAGCTGCATGTCGAGCTTTCGGTCCTCAATATCGTTCATTCGTCCGATAATGACGCGGCGGATGAGCTCGTTGATGTCAAAATCGCTCCATTCCAGCTTGTCCACACCCTTGTCCATGCGGCTCAGCTGCAGAAGGTCGGCGATGAGGCGCTTCATGCGGTTGGTTTCGTCAAACACGATCTGCAGATAGCGCGGATAATCGTCCTGAGGAATGGTGCCATCCAGCATGCCTTCCACAAAGCCGTGGATGCTGGTGACGGGCGAGCGAAGCTCGTGGCTGACGTTGGCCACAAATTCCTTGCGGTTTTCTTCCACCTGCTCCAGCTTTTCAGCCATCACATTGAATGCGCCGGCCAGCTGGCGCACCTCGTTCACGCCGGTTACCTCGGCGCGTGTGGAGAGCTTGCCGCGGCTCATTTCCTCGGCCGCTCCTGTGATGACCGTGAGCGGACGCACGATGCCGCGCGCGTAGAAGGCGGTGCCCAGAATGGCTGCCAGCGCGGCAAAGGCAAAGCCGATGGCAATCTGCAAAAGCAGTCCGTGATATTCGGCATTGATGATCTGCGCGCTGGTGTGGATGAACACCGCGCCCAGCACAGCGCCGTTCTGCACATACGGTACAGCCACGGTGAATACCGGGCCGTCGGCGCTGCGCATCTGCACCTGCACCTCTTCGCCCTGCAAAACGCGCAGCAGCGCCTGCGACACACCATCCGCATCCAGCGTCTGCAACGCGCCTGCGCTGCCCTGAAGGGCGGACTGCATATTGTCGCGCACGCGGCCGCTGCGGTCCACAATGAGGATGTACGCGCCGTAATCCTGATAGACGGCGGAAGCCTTCCACTGCAGGTAGGACATGCTGGGGGACTGGATGTTGAGATAATCGTTAAATGCGCTGTCTTCCACGCGGCTGGCCAGAAACGCGATTTCACGCGCCTGCCTCAGCAGGCTTTCCATGCGGCTGTCCACCATGCTGGAGCGGATGGACAGCATGGAAAAGGCGCCGCCGACGAGCGCGACCAGCAGAATGACGACCATGAACAGCGCCAGCAGCCGGTCAAACATGCTTTGGAACATGGCTGATCCTTTCCAGCGTCAGTTGGCCTTGTACTCAAATTTGTAGCCAACGCGCCAAACGGTGTGGATCTCCCAGCCGTATTGTTCGCATTCGGGCAGCTTTTCACGCAGACGCTTGATGTGCACGTCCACGGTGCGGCTGTCGCCGAAGAAGTCGAAGCCCCACACGCGCTCCAGAAGCTGCTCGCGGGTAAAGACCATATTGGGGTGGGAGGCCAGGTAATAGAGCAGTTCCAGCTCCTTGGGCGGCATATCCAGCTCCTTGCCTTCGAAGGTGGCTTCGTAACGGGCAAGGCTGATGGTGAGCTGGGGGAAGCGCAGGGTGTCGTCGGTGTCCTTCTGCTTTTCTTCGGCAGCGGGCGCACGGCGCAGCACGGCCTTCACGCGGGCCACGAGCTCCTTGGTTTCAAAGGGCTTGGTCACATAATCGTCCGCGCCCAGCTCCAGACCCAGCACCTTGTCGAAGGTTTCATCGCGGGCGGTGAGCATGATGACGGGCACCTTGCTGGTTTTGCGGATCTCCCTGAGCACCTGCAGACCGTCCATGCCGGGCAGCATCACGTCCAGCAGCACCAGCGCGGGCGCTTCACAGCGGAAACTTTCCAGCGCATCGTCGCCGCGGGCGGCTTCGGTGACGGAGAAACCTTCTTTTTCCAGATACAGCCGTACCAGATGGCTGATGTTGGGGTCGTCGTCCACCAGCAGGATTCTCTGCTTGTCAGACATGGCAATTCTTCCTTTCCATCATTTGAGGGTCACGACGGTCACGCCCTGTTCGCCTTCGCCGTACATGCCGTCGCGGTATTTCTTCACGTTCATGTGGGATTTCAAATGGCGCTGAATGCCGGTGCGCAGCACGCCCGTACCCTTGCCGTGGATGATGCTCACTTCGTTAAGCCCGGCCAGGGTAGCGTCGGCCAGGTAGATGTCCACCGCGCCGATGGCTTCGTCCAGCGTCATGCCGCGCACGTCCACATCCATGGGCACAGAGGGTTTTGCAGCCGATACCTTGTTGATCACGCGGCTCTTCTGCGGCTTTTCGGCCTCAGTCAGCTTGAGCTGACTGATATGTGCCTTCATCTTGATGATACCAGCCTGGATCTGCACTTCGCCGTTGCGGTCGGGGGCGGAAAGCACGGTGCCCTTGGTGCCCAGATGCACGATTTCCACACTCTGACCGGGCTTGACGGTCTTGGGCGGCGTAAAGTTGACGGTGCTCTTTTCGCTCAGCCCCTCAGAAAGCGCGTCGATGCCTTCCTCCATGCGCTTCTTCAGCTTCTGTACCTCGTGTTCGGGCGTGGCGGCCTGCTTCTTCATGGCCTTGAGCTCGCGGATGATGGATTCGCTTTCGCGCCTTGCATTTTCCATCACGCGGCGCGCTTCTTCCTTGGCTTTTTTCAGGCTCTTTTCGCGGCTCTGTTCGATCTCGGCGCGCAGTTTTTCGGCCTCGTTGCGCAGCTTGACCGTCTCACGGCGAGTCTCTTCGGCAATGGCGCGCTCGCGCTCGGCGATCTGACGGTGGTATTCGGCGTTGGCAATGACGTCCTCAAAGCGGATGTCCTCCTTGGAGAGCAGCTCCTTGGACGCGTCGATGAGCCACTCGGGCAGGCCGAGTTTGCGGGAAATTTCGAAAGCGTTGCTCTTGCCGGGAATGCCGATGGACAGGCGGTAGGTGGGGCGGAGCGATTCCACATCGAACTCCACGCTGGCGTTTTCCACACCCACGGTGCTGAGGGCAAAGGCTTTCAGCTCACTGTAGTGCGTGGTGGCCATGGTGCGGATCTTGCGCTTGAGCAGGCTGTTTAAGATGCTCTGCGCCAGCGCCGCGCCCTCGGTGGGGTCGGTGCCTGCGCCCAGCTCGTCAAAGAGGACGAGGTCATTGTCGTCCACATTTTTCACGATGTCCACGATGTTGGTCATGTGGGAGGAGAAGGTGGACAGCGACTGCTCGATGGACTGCTCGTCGCCGATGTCAGCGTAGACATGGCCGAAGAAGCTCATCTCGGTGCCAAGATCGGCAGGCACGTGCAGGCCGCTCATGGCCATCAAAGTAAACAGGCCGACGGTCTTGAGCGTGACGGTCTTGCCGCCGGTGTTGGGGCCGGTGATGATGAGGGTGGTAAAATCCTCGCCCAGCCAAAGGTTACTGGGAACCACCTTGTCCGGATCGATGAGCGGATGGCGGCCGCGGATGATTTTGATGTACCCCCTGGTGTTCAGCTTGGGCAGGCAGGCGTGCATGCCGCGGGCCAGCATGCCCTTGGCAAAGGCAAAATCCAGATGCGTGAGCAGGGAGATGTTGAGCGCGATGCTCTCCGCATGCGGGCCGATACGGTCGGAAAGCGCCTGCAGGATGCGGGCAATTTCCAGCTGTTCCTTGGCGCGCAGCTGCTTGAGGTCGTTGCCCAGCTCCACCACGAACATCGGCTCGATGAACAGGGTGGCGCCGCTGGCGCTCTGGTCGTGCACCAGACCGGGCACATTGGCGCGGCATTCGGCCTTGACCGGAATGCAGTAGCGGTCGCCGCGCATGGTGATGATGGAGTCCTGCAGGTTCTTGGCAAACGAACTGGAGCGGATCATCTGGTTCAGCTTTTCGCGCATGCGCTCATTGGCGGAGCGGATCTGCCTGCGGATCTGGAACAGTTCGCTGGACGCGCGGTCGGCGATCTCCTCCTCGCTGATGATGGCGGCGGTGATGTCGTTTTCCACGCTTTCCAGCGTGGTGAGGCGGCTGGCAAAGCCGGTGAGGATGGGCGTATCTTCGCGGTCACGCACGAGGGCGGCGCGGGTCACCTTGGCGGCGCGCAGGCACGCGGCCACGTCCATGAGCGCACGGGGGCTCAGGCACGCGCCCTTCTGGGCGAGGGTGACCTGCTCGCGCACATCGGGAAAGCTCATCATGGGGTGTCCGCCCAGATAGCTGAGCAGCACGCAGGCCTCCTCGGTTTCATCCAGCGCATGCAGCGCTTCGGAATAATCGAGGCAGGGAACGAGCGCCTGACATTTCTCCTTGCCCAGATCGGTCAGGGCATAGGAGGCCAGACGGTCGCGGATTTTGGTGAATTCAAGCACGCGCAAAGCACGCTGCTGTTCCATAAACAATCCCTTCCTTTCGGAGGAAAATGGGTTTTATTCGACTCCACGAATCCAATGACCCGTGGTGGTTTGCACGGCGGATGGGGGAGGGGGCATGCCGTTCATGAGATCGGCAAACAGACGGGTGAGGGCCAGCTGCTCCTGCGCTGTTTCAATGGTGAAATGAAGCAGCATGCCCGCGCCGAGAGTGCGGCGATCTGCGTCGTAAGCGCGCAGATCAGTGGGCAGCGCGCCCAGCGCCTGAATCTCGCAGCCTTCAGGCATGAGCGTGCGGCTGAGCGGGAACTGATAGCCCTTGCGGTCGCTCATGGCGGCGTTCTCGTGCCCGCATACCATGGTTTCGGTCTTGCAGATGCGGCAGGCGGCGCGCTTCTCGGAAAGACCAAGGCGCACACGCTCCGGACAGTGATTGAGCAGCATCAGCATCTCGCGGCCGTACATCTTCATCAGCACGGGCATCACCATGGGCAGAAGCCCCTTCTGCTCGCTGTACATCCATTCCGGCCACAGGCAGAAGCCGGATACGCCCGTCTGGCGGATGGTCTCCATGCCTTCGCGGTTGCATACCGGGACGCCTTCGCCAGCCATCATGGGCAGGTCGAGGCCAAGCCGGAGCTGGCCGATGCTCTCCGCCCACACGCCGCCCAGCTGGCCGGCGTGTTTTTCGATGATGGGCAGCACGGAATCCAGCGTGCTTTGGGTCAGCTGCGGCGGCAGACGCAGCCATGCGCCCTGCGGAAGCCGGGCAAGCGCAGCATCCAGCTTTTCGGGGGTGAAGATGCGCGGCGCATACACCAGCAGCGTTGCGCCGGAATCCAGCAATTGCTGCGCAATGGAAAGGTCGGAGAAAAGCACGGCAAGGGTGTGTTTGCCGATGTCGGCGCTGATTCTTCTGCTCAGCTGGAAATGGGCAGGCTTTTCTGCAGCGGGCTGAGCAAAGGCAGCAATCCGGGCTTCGGTGAGCTGCTCCACCGCGTCGCGGCGCAGGGCGTTGAGCGCGCCCACCGGCAGGAAGAGGCCGTCATCCGCAATCACCTGTGCAGGCGTTTCGAGCCTGAAGGGCGTTCCGCCCAGCTTTTCCAGCTGACGGCGGGCGTCGTCGGCAGTGGAGGCGCGGTTCTTGGCTGCTTCCACCACGGGACCTTCCACGGTCACGGCAGTCGCGCCGTCGCTGATGGAAAGGGTCATGGGTTTTTCGAGGGCAAAGCGCGCCATCATGGTAACGGGAATCAGCGCAGGCGCATGGGCGCGCGCTTCCTCCAGCTGCACCGCGTCGCTCAGGCGGGCTACCGCCATGCCGGGGGTCACGCGCAGACCGGGGCGAAGGCGCAGAGTGGCGGTGCCGTCTGCGGGTACATCGTGGCCGGAATAGCGCATGTCCTCGTCCTTTTCGCCGCGCAACTGCAGGCTGTCGCCGTCGTGCAGGTCACGCAGGACGCGCATCTGCGCAAGGTCGCGGCGCACGCTTACAATCTCGCCGATGGGCAGGCCTTCGTGGCTGACGCGGTCCGGGGTGATGATGTCCGCATCCTCCGCGCCCATGGCATGTCCGCGGGTGAAACCGCCGCGGTTGAAAATCTGTAAAAGTTTTTCCTTTTCGCGCTTGTCGCCGGGACGGAAATTGCCTTTGGCGATGGCGTCCAGCGCTTTGCGGTAGACCGTGGCCACCGTCGCCACATATTCGGCGCTCTTCAGGCGGCCTTCGATCTTGAGCGAAGCCACGCCCGCCTCGCAAAGCGCGGGCAGGTCATCCAGCAGGCAGAGATCGCGCAGCGAAAGCAGCGGGCCGTCCAGCCCGTTCATGGAAAGCTGCTGACGGCAGGGCTGGGCGCAGCGGCCGCGGTTACCGCTCCTGCCGCCGGACATGCTCGACATCAGGCAGCGTCCGCTGACTGCCGTGCACAGCGCGCCGTGTGCAAATACTTCCGTCTCGATGCCGGTCTGACACACTTTGCGGATATCGGAAAGCCCGCACTCGCGCGCCAGCACCACGCGGTCAAAGCCCAGTGCCTGCGCCATTCTTGCGCCTTCGGCATTGCAGATGGCCATCTGCGTGCTGGCGTGCATATGCAGCTTCGGAAAATCGCGCCTGACCATGGCAGCAACGCCTGCATCCTGCACGATGACAGCGTCAGCTTCGGCAGCCTGAATGGCGCTGAGCGCCTGATGCACGCCTTCCAGCTCGTCCGGCTTGATGAGCGTGTTGACGGTCACATGCACGCGCGCGTGATGCAGATGGGCATAGCGAACAGCGCGTTCAAGCGCGTCGTCGTCAAAATTAACGGCGCTGGCACGCGCGCCAAAGGCTTTGTAGCCGAGATACACGGCGTTTGCGCCGCAGTCGATGGCAGCGCGCAGAGCGCTTTCATCGCCGGCGGGGCAGAGCAGTTCGGGCAGATACAGGGGCAATCGGGATCGCTCGCTTTCGCTTGAAAATGATGGCAAAAGAGCGGCGCGCAGGGCAAAAACACCCAACGCGCCGCTCCGGGCTGATTACAGCTTGGTGAAGGGATAATCGACGCCGTTGGTCTCCACGCGGATGGAGGCGATGACCTGCGGCTCCAGCGGACGATCCATGCGGTCGGTACGCTTGGACACGATGCCGTCCGCCACATCCATACCGGTGAGCACCTTGCCGAAGGCGGCATAGGAGCCATCCAGATGGGGGCTGTCGCTGGTCATGATGAAGAACTGGCTGCCAGCGGAATCCTTCATCATGCTGCGGGCCATGCTCAGCACACCATAGGTGTGCTTGAGGGGATTGGGCACGCCGTTCTGGCCGAACTCGCCCTTGATGCGGTAGCCGGGGCCGCCCATGCCGGTGCCGTTGGGGCAGCCGCCCTGAATCATGAAGCCGGGGATGCAGCGGTGGAAGATGAGGCCGTCATAGAAGCCGCTGTTAGCCAGAGAAACAAAATTTCCGACGCTCTGGGGAGCGATTTCGGGATACAGTTCGCCCTGCATCACGCCGCTGTCCTTCATGGTGATGGTAAAGGTAGGATTCGCCATGGTTGAAACCCTTCTTTCTTTGCTGATCACGTCCAAAACAGACGAAAAATTCTCACCTTGCATTATACCTTTTTTGGTATATGAATGCAAATGGTTTTTACACATTCAGGGTGTGCGCTGTCCACACCTCGCCCCAGCCTTTTTCATGAGCGACAGGACGCAGCATCCGGGCGGCTTTGAGCGCCTTTTCCTCGCTTTCAAACACGCCGTACACCACCGAACCGCTGCCGGTCATCATGCCGCGCACCGCACCCAATTTTTCCAGTTCTGCGGCTGCTTCTGCGATGGCCGGACGAACCGGAATGCTCACGCCCTCCAGCACATTGTTCATGGCCTTGCCAAGGGTGGGCAGATCGCCCGCAAGCAGCGCCTGCTGCGCGGCTGCATTGTCAGGCCGGGTGAGCAGGGCAGGATCCAGCGCGTCAAATGCGCCGAATACTTCCCTGGTACTCAGACCTCCGCAGGGCTGCAGCATGACCAGATGTACGATGGGCGCAGGAGAAAGCGGCTGAATCACCTCGCCGATGCCGCCTACGCGCGCCAGCCCGCCGGTGAGCATGAAGGGCACGTCCGCGCCCAGCTTCAGCCCAAGACGGAGCAGCTCCTCCATGGGCAAGCGCAGATTCCACAGCTCATTGAGCCCCTTGAGCGCAGCCGCCGCATCCGCGCTGCCGCCGCCCATGCCTGCGCCGGAAGGAATGGCCTTGTGCAGCTTCATGCGCGCGCCCTTTTCCACGCCGCAGGTATCCTTGAGCAGCTTTGCTGCGCGGTAGACAAGATTCTTTTCATCAAACGTCACTTCGGCAGAGGCCATTGCATCGTCCGCGACATGCACCGCGCCGCTTGCATCCGCCGCATTTTCCAGCGTCAGCGCGTCGGATTCCTCCAGCCACAGCGTGTCGCAAAGGCTTACGCTCTGCATCAGCATATCCATGAGATGATATCCGTCCGCGCGCGTGCCCAGTATATCCAGCGTCCAGTTGATTTTGGCGGGAGCCTTGAGACAAAGCATTGCAAGCAGCCCTTTCGATGTGGTATAGTTTGAGCGTATGATATTCAAATTATAGCATTTTTTCATGCTTGCGTTAAGGGGGTACAGCGGGATGATCACAATTCCCGTGCTTATTTCCATCCGTTCCAACGCGCACCGCGAGGAAGCTGTGGAAGATGAAACCATGACCATGCTTACAGCCGGTACGCTGGAGCTGACGGAGACCGAAGCGGTCATCCGCTACGAAGAACAGATTGACGAAAGCGTGCCCATGCAGCAGGTGACGGTAACGGTTGGCGAAAACGGCGCCACCATGACCCGCGAGGGCGCGTACACCACACATATGGTGTTCCGCATGGGCTGCCGCTATGAGGGCCAGTACCGCACGCCCTACGGCGATATGGATCTGGCCGTATACTGCACGCGCCTGGCTTATGACCTGGGCGATGACGGCGGCGGGCTGGAGATCAGCTATCAGCTGGATCTCAATGGCAGCTTTGCTGCCATGCACGATATGGAACTGCGCGTGATGGTGCAGGGCGGTAATGATGAATCTGAAGAGTGAGCAGCAAAGGCTGTTTGCGCTGATGCCGCAGGACGCGCGCTGCTTTGTGAAACTGTGTGATGATGACCGCGCCTTGTGGGTGAGTGATCTGCCAAGGCGCACGGAAGATCTGCAGGATCTGACCGTGTACGGCTATCATTGCGAACTGGATGAAAAGAGCCGCCTATGGTACATCGACTGGACGCAGGAGCGCAGACAGGCGCTGCTGGCGGATCTGCCGACGGAGCTGCCTGCTTTTCCGCCAAACGAGCGCTTCCACGAAGCCTACGCCCTTTGCAGGCTGTGGATGAATCATCCCGGCCATTGGAATGAAGATACCGCGCCCATCATCCGCCGCGTGCTCAAACTGACCGCCCAGAAGGAAGAAAAGCTGCTCAGCGCCGTTCCGGCCTTAACCGGTCTGGTGGCCAAACAGCTTCGGCTTGGCAAAACCAATGCATACCCGGCAGGACAAATCCTGTGTGAATGGCTGAAACAGCGAAAGGAGAATGACGAATGATCCTCAAATACATGGGCCACGCCTTTTTTACCATGACGCTGGAAAGCGGCACCACCATCGCCTTTGATCCCTACGGCGATTTCTACTCCTTCCCCAAGCGCAGGGTGCAGGCGGACATCTGCCTGATGAGCCACCATCATCACGATCACGACGGCGTGCAGTGCATTGCGGAAGGCGCGCAGATGATCGACGCTACCGGCGTGACTAAGGCGAAGGATGTGAAGATCATCGGCGTTCCCACCTGCCACGATGAAGTGCAGGGCGCCAAGCGCGGCCCCAACACCTTCTACGTGATTGAGGCGGAGGGCCTGCGCATTGGCCATGCCGGCGATCTGGGCCATGTGCCCACGGCCGAGCAGGTGCGCCAGATTGGCCGTCTGGATGTGCTGATGCTGCCTGTGGGCGGCTTCTACACCATCGATTGCGAAACCGCTGTGGAAGTGTGCCGCCTGCTGCAGCCGGTGACCATGATCCCCATGCACTACCGCACGCAGTATGACGAGGATATGCCCATCAGCCCGCTCAAGGACTTCCTTGCGCTGGCAAAGGCCGAAGACACGCAGATGCCGCTGGTCCGCATTGTGAAGGAGGATGTGCTGGAAAGGCCGCAGGTGATCACGCTGGCCATTCAGCCGGAATGATGATGGATATTCAGGCGTTTTTTCACGCAGTGCTTGTGCAGGACGCGCAGGCGCTGCACGCTTTTTTCCATGAGGATGCATGGGTGAACTGGCCCTGCACCAATGAGCATTTTACGCTTGAGGAGTATATCCGCGCCAACTGTGAATACCCCGGCGACTGGGACGGCGAGTTGGAACGTGCGACCGTCTCAGGCGATGAGATCATCATGGCATGCCGGGTATATCCCAGGGATCACAGCGCCTCTTTTCATGCTGTATCCTTTTTGCAGATCAGGGATGGCAGGATTGCTTCCATGACCGAATACTGGGCGGATGACGGCCCTGCGCCTGCATGGCGGCAGGAGATGCACATCGGCAGACCGCTGAATGAGGTGGCAGAATGAAGCAGCTTTTGCAGACAGCCGAATACAACCTTCGCGCGCTGGAGCTGTTCAGCAGCTACCTGCACATCTGCCCGCGCTTCATCAAGGCAGCGGACGTGCGGGAACTGACGGACTGCGGCGTGGATACGGAAACGGCCGTGCGCCTGCTGGCTGCGGCGGCCTGCGGCCTCAATGCCGATGAAAACGCCGATGACCGCGTGCTGGAGGAAAAGTATTTCCGCCATGCCATCCACCAGCTGAACGCCGAGGAATGCCGGAAGGATCCCTATTATCAGATGATCCGCATGCCGGAAATCACCCGCGGACGCTGGAAGATGGGGTATAAGACCCTTGAAGCGTATGAGCTGTTCACCTCGGATGACCTCAAAACCCTCCGCGACGGACGCGAAATTCCCCAGATTGGCTTTTTCACTGAAGATTTCCGCGCTCCCATTGTAGAAGAAAACGGCCGCGAGTGGATGACCGTCACCCCCAGCGAGATCAACACCATGACAGCAGACATCGAAGCCGCTTTCGGCAAGGTTGCCGTGTTCGGTCTTGGTCTGGGCTATTACGCCTTCATGGTATCCCAAAAAGAAAACGTAAGCGAAGTGGTGGTCGTCGAACGCGACAAAGAGGTGATCTCGCTGTTTAACGAGTTCATCCTGCCGCAGTTCCCCAACAGGCAGAAGATTACCGTGCTGGAAGCCGACGCCTATGCCTTTGCCGAAACCATGGGCGAAAAACAATTCGACTGCGCCTATGTGGACATCTGGCATGACGTGTTGGACGGCGTGAACATGTATCTGCGCATGAAGCGGCTGGAACACCATTCGCCCAAAACGAAATTCCTGTACTGGATCGAGCCCAGCATGCTGGCATGGCTGCGCGGCATGGCACTGATGGAAGCAGCCGAGGGCCAGACAGGGCCGATGATGCAAACCATCGGGCCTGCAAATGGCGCAGATGAACTGAAAGAAAAACTGACAGATGATGCCCTTCGAACAATCGCGCACAGCATTCCGCTGGAAGTAACCCAAAGATAAGCAAAAGCCTGCTTTCGCAGCAGGCTTTTTGCTATTCGAGGCCAAGCGCCTTGCGCGCCGCCTTTGTCATGCCGCGCTTTGCACGCTCGTAGCTGTGCAGAAGCATCGCATGGAGGATCTCATCCAGCACCGTCCCATCCAGCGTGACCGTATTGTTGTAGGGCTGCTGAACAGGCGGACAGTGATATCCGCGCCGTACCGTGCCCGGAAATGCCGCGCGCCACACCTGCCCCTGCTGCATCTCACAGCGGAAGCTGACCCAGTTCCGATCCGGCATGAAGGAGGCAAAGATGGGCCCGTGCGGCCCGATGCGCACACAAATGCTCTCCGGCCCAAACGGATTCTCCGCCACAGCCTGCGGCATAGCCAGCGCCCGTTCCAATAACCTCTCCATAATCCCACCTCTATGTCATCATACCATCGCAAAAGCAACAACACAAGCCTGTTTTCCCTCTTTCGGCCATGCAATGTGTAGGCTCTTTCCATATCAATCCGCGCCTTGCATCTGTCGTAATATGTGATATAATAATAACGTATGCCATTTTTGAAATCTGGAGGCGTCGCTGTGACTTCTGACAAACCCAAGCTGCAAAAAACCGCCCGTGCCATCGTATGGGTGCTGCTGGATGCGGTGCTGCTCAATGCAGCGCTGATGCTGGCGCAGGTGGTTCGCTATTCTTCGAATATTTCGTATGACTTTTTTGCCAATTCCATCCGCCTGGCTCCGGCCATGACGGTGCTGTTTCTGCTGGTTTTTCATGCCTTTGGCATGTACCGCACCATGTGGCAGTACGCGTCCGCCAGCGATGTGCTGAGGATTGCCACGGCGTCCTTTGCCGCCACGGCGCTGACCTATGGCTTCTCGCTTGCGGCCAATGCCTTTGTCGCGCCCGAAAACCTGTTCCGCCTGCACCGCATGGTGTATCTGCTGCACTGGCTGATGGCCACGGCGCTGGTGGGTGCATCGCGCCTTTTGTACCGCATGGTGGTCACCCGCGAGCGCGTGTCTCTTCTGCGTGCCAGCAAGGACGATGTCCGCCGCGTGATGGTGGTGGGCGCAGGCTGGAGCGGCGCCAATCTGGTGCATGAGATTCAGCGCGGCAGCTATGGCAACTGCGTGCCTGTGGTGGTGGTGGATGACGACCGCATCCGCACCGGCAGCAGGCTGAGCGGCGTGCCGGTTGTGCGCGGCAGCGGCAACATCCTCAAGCTGGCCAGCGATTACCGCGTGGATGAAATCATCATCGCCATCGCTACCCCCAAGGGCGACCTGAAGCCCCTGATTGAAAAGTGCCTGGCCACCGGCTGCCGCGTTCGCCGCATCAATCCTCTGCAGGATGTGCACGGCGACGCCAGCACCGCTGCGCAGGTGCGCGATATCAACATCAACGATCTGCTGGGCCGTCCCGAGGAAAAGCTGGATATGACCCCTGTGGCGTCCTTCTTCCGCGGCAAGACCGTGCTCATCACCGGCGGCGGCGGATCCATCGGTTCCGAGCTGTGCCGCAAGCTGCTGCCGCTGGAGCCCGAGCGCATCGTGCTCTACGACATCAGCGAAAACTATATGTACGATTTGTTCAGCGAGCTCAAGCTGCGCTACGGCGCCGCGCTGAAGGACAAGCTGATCCTGTGCGTGGGTTCCATCCGCGATGAGAACCGCCTGAATGACGTCTTTGGCAAGTACAAGCCCCATGTGGTGCTGCACGCCGCCGCGCACAAGCATGTGCCTCTGATGGAGGACTGCCCTGATCAGGCGGTCAAGAACAACGTATTCGGCACCTGGCTCACCGCCAAAACGGCCGTCAGCCATCATGTGCAGCGCTTTGTGCTTATCTCCACCGATAAGGCCGTCAATCCCACCAACGTCATGGGCGCCACCAAGCGCCTGGCTGAGATGATCATTGAGGCCTTCAACGCCTCCACCAAGACCGAGTTCACTGCCGTGCGCTTTGGCAATGTGCTGGGTTCCCACGGCAGCGTGGTGCCTCTGTTTGAGCAGCAGATCCGCTCCGGCGGACCGGTTACGCTCACGCACCCGGATATCATCCGCTATTTCATGACCATCCCCGAGGCTGCCAGCCTGGTGCTGCAGGCCGCGTCCATCGCCAAGGGCGGCGAGCTGTTTGTGCTGGATATGGGCCGCCCGGTCAAGATCCGCGAACTGGCGGAGCGCATGATTCAGCTGTATGCGCCGCGCGATGGCCGCAAGGTGGATATCGTCTACGTGGGCCTGCGCCCCGGCGAGAAGCTCTACGAGGAGCTGCTGCTGGCGGGCGAGGGCATCGCCAAGACCGAGAACGAAAAGATTTTCATCGCCAAGCCTGAGGTGTTCAGCGAAGAAAAACTCAACGAGATGCTTTCCAAGCTGCGCAATTGTCTGGACGAGGGCGGCGACATGCTCAAGTGCCTGCATGAACTGGTGCCCACCTTCCGCGAGGCGGATCAGGTAAACAGCGCGGCTCAGGCCAGGAAGAACGCTGTATGACCCTTCATGAAGCCATGATGCTGGAAGCCCTCAAAGAGGCGCAGAAGGCATACGAACTGGGGGAGATCCCCGTGGGGGCGGTGATCGCGCATGAAGGCGAAGTCATCGCACGTGCACACAATCTGCGTGAAACCATCGGCGATCCCACCGCCCATGCCGAGGTGCTGGCCATCCGCGAAGCCGCACAGAAGCTGGGCAGACGCAGACTTTCCGGCTGTACGCTGTACGTTACCTTGGAGCCCTGTCCCATGTGCGCCGGCGCAATGGTGATGGCCTGTCTGGACCGCTGCTATTTTGGCGCGAAAGACGAGCGTCAGGGCTGTTGTGAAAGCCTGTATGCGCTGCCGAGCGATCCTGCCTTCTACCACCGCGTGTCGTGCGTTGGCGGATTGATGGAGGCCGAATGCGCGGAGCTTCTCAAGGGCTTCTTTTCCAAAAAACGCTGAATGATAAGGATGAATGCGCATGATCATTGATACCATCGTAACGGATATGGACGGCACGCTGCTTGCCCCCGGCCCGAAGATTTCGGACTATACGATGCGCGTGATGAACGAGTGCAAGCGCCGCGGCATCCGCATCATTCCGGCCAGCGGCCGCACCCGCTCCAGCGTGCGTCCCTATGTGGAGCAGCTGGATACCGGCATGCCCTACATCAGCTGCAACGGCGCAGAGATTGTGGGCGCGGATCATCAGATGCTGCATCAGGTGGTGCTGGATCTGGATCTGCAGCGTGAGATTGTGGAATACATGCAGAATGCGGGCTTCTACATTCAGGTTTACCGCGATGACTGCTTCTACTACGCTGCGGAATGCAGGCATTCCCAGAATTACAAAAAGTCCTCCGGCATGACGGGCATTGCGGTTGGCGATCTGCTCTCCTTCCTGCATTTTCCCACGCCCAAGATTCTGACCATCAACGACCCGGACGAGGTGCAGCGCATGCTGCCCATCGTGAACGAAAAATTCGCCGGGCGCGTGGAGTTTACCATCAGCGAGGCAAACTTTCTGGAGGCGGAGCCCGTGGGCGCGTGTAAGGGCAATGCGCTCAAGCGCCTGGCCGAAATGCGCGGCGATATTGTGCCGGAACGCACGCTGGCCTTTGGCGACAGCCTGAACGATATGAGCCTGCTGGCCTATACGCCCAACAGCGTGGCCATGGGCAATGCCCGTGAAGAACTGAAACAGGCGGCGGCTTATGTCTGCCGTCCCAATACCGAAGACGGCCTTGCACGTTTTGTGGAAGAACACGTGCTGGCCCATATGGCGTAAGGAGGGAACCGGATGATCAGCGTAAAGGATTTTACAACCAAGCTGAATCTGGAAGCGCTCAACGAAACCACCCGCACCGAAATGGATATCAACGTGACGGATATCAACCGTCCCGGCATGCAGTTCTGCGATTTCTACGAGTACTTTGCCTACGAGCGCCCGCAGGTGATTGGCAAGGTGGAGATGACCTACCTGGAAACGCTCGATCCGGACAAGCGCCGCGCGGTGCTTGAAAAATACATGAGCTATCCGCTGCCCTGCATCATCGTGTGCTGGGGCATGACGCCGCCCAGGGAAATGCTGGAGATTGCCACCGCGCAGAACATTCCCGTTCTGCAGAGCAAGGACCAGACCACCGGCCTCACCTACCGCGCCACCACCTACCTCAACCGCGAGCTGGCGCCCCATGTCACCCGTCATGGCGTGCTGGTGGATGTGTACGGCGTGGGCGTGCTTCTGACCGGCGAAAGCGGCGTTGGCAAGAGCGAGGTGGCGCTGGATCTGGTGCGCCGCGGTCATCAGCTGTGCGCTGACGACGTGGTGGATATCTGCCGTGTGTCGGAAAACCATCTGGTGGGCGAATGCCCCGAAATGGTGCGCCACTTTATGGAAATCCGCGGCATTGGCATCATCGATATCCGCGCCATGTACGGCGTCGGATCGGTTGTCCGCAGTAAGTCCATCGATATGGTCATCCATATGGAGCACTGGGACAACACCAAGGAATACGATCGGCTTGGTCTCAAGGAAGAGACAACGGATATTCTGGGCGTGAAGGTGCCTTATCAGGTCATGCCTGTGCGCCCCGGCCGAAATCTGGCAATCATTGTGGAGGTAGCTGCGCGAAATCTCAGCCTCAAGCAGATGGGTTACAGTGCTGCGAGAGAGCTGGATCGCCGCTTGAATGCGCTGATTGCACAGAACAGCGGCATGGGCGATCAATAAGCACTTGCGCTGCTGACAACTTTTGGTGTAAGATTAGCGAAGGCTGTTTTCACGGCCCCGCTTCGATTTAAAAGGAGGGCATATCCATGGCGGATATGAGCATTCGGAAACTGTATCAGGCATCTCTGACGGAAGGCATCAAGGAGTGCACCGTCTCCGGCTGGGTGCGCACTGTGCGCGACAGCAAGGCCTTTGGCTTCATTGAAGTAAACGACGGCACCTATTTCAAGAACCTGCAGATCGTGCTGGAAGACGGCATCACGGAGAACTTCTCCGAGATCGTCAAGACCACGCTGGGCAGCGCCATCCGCGCCACCGGCGAGCTGGTTCTCACCCCTGGCATGAAGCAGCCTTTTGAACTCAAGGCTACCAAGGTGGAAGTGCTGGGCATGTGCGATCCCGCTTTCCCGCTGCAGAAGAAGCGCCACTCTTTTGAGTACCTGCGCACCATCGCGCACCTGCGTCCCCGTACCAACACTTTCTACGCGGTGTTCCGCATCCGTTCTCTGGCTGCGCAGCTGCTGCACGCCTTCTTTGCGGAGCGCGGCTTTGTGTACGTTCACACTCCGCTGATCACCACCAGCGACTGTGAAGGCGCCGGCGAAATGTTCCAGGTGACCACGCTGCCGCTGGAAAACGTGCCCAAGACCGAGCAGGGCGACGTGAACTCTGCCGAGGACTTCGTCGGCAAGCAGACCAGCCTCCCCGTGAGCGGCCAGTTGAACGTGGAAACCTTCTGCATGGCGTTCCGCAACGTCTATACCTTCGGCCCGACCTTCCGCGCCGAGAAGAGCTACACTCCCCGCCACGCTGCCGAATTCTGGATGATCGAGCCGGAAATCGCCTTCGCCGACCTGTTCGACGACATGGAGCTGGCCGAGAGCATGCTGAAGTACGTCATCTCCCACGTGCTGGCTGAAGCGCCCGAAGAGATGGCCTTCCTCAACAGCTTTGTGGAAAAGGGCCTCATCGACCGCCTGACCGCCATCGTCAACAGCGATTTCGCCCGCTGCTCCTACACCGAGGCCATCGACATTCTCAAGTCCAGCGGCCAGAAGTTCGAGTATCCCGTGGAGTGGGGCGTTGACCTGCAGACTGAGCATGAGCGCTACCTGAGCGAAAAGCACTTTGGCCGTCCCGTGTTCGTGTACAACTATCCCAAGGAAATCAAGGCCTTCTATATGCGCCTCAACGACGACGGCAAGACCGTTGCCGCCACCGACCTGCTGGTGCCCGGCGTGGGCGAGCTCATCGGCGGCAGCCAGCGCGAAGAACGCCTGGATGTGCTCAAGAAGCGCATCGCCGAGTGCGGCATGAAGGAAGAAGATTACGGCTACTACATCGACACCCGCCGCTACGGCACCAACCCGCACGCTGGTTTCGGCCTCGGCTTCGAGCGCCTCATCATGTACCTCACCGGCATGTCCAACATCCGCGACGTGCTGCCCTTCCCGCGCACGACCGGCAGCGCTGAGTATTAATGGGGGAGGACGCAAGGCGCGCTGCCCCTTGCCCCCGCTTAAGGGCCTAAGGCCCTTAAGAATCCCGTATTTTGCGGCCATCCTTCGGGATGGCCGCAAGGTGTTTTATGGGAGTGATTTTGATGAAATATATGACGTTCCGGGGTTCATGCGCATTTGCCGGGGTGGCGAATATGCTGGAGCGCTTTGGCGTAGACGTCACGGATCGGGATATTGCGCTGGGGATGAAGCTGCCGTATCTGTTTGCGAAAGAGGAGGGCGCTTACCTTGGCGGCCCGATGCTGCAATCAGCGCAGTGGTTTGATCTGTACCTGCGGACTCTTGGCTTTGCCATGCAGGAAAAGATACTGCCGCGCGAGGCGGTTCCGGCTGCTTTGCAGGAAAGGGACTGCGCCATGATCGGCCTGCATCTGTCGGAACACGACAAGCATGCAGTGATCTGCGCCGGGCATGCCGATGGCAGCTATTGCTTTGTGAACAACAAATGGGAAAACACCGATGAGCCGGAGCAGCTTTTTCTGACCGGGGAGGAGCTGCTGAACAGGCTGGATGCACAGACGGCAATGGCAGTGCTTGTGCCAGCCGATGTGCAGCAGCCGGATTTTGCGCCGCTGTTTCAGCAGTCCCGATCGGTGCTTGCGGAGATGAAGCATGACATAGCTGTATTCTGTCAGCAGGAGCATCAGCCCCATGAACTCATTGCAGCGATGAATCCGCTGTTCCGTGCTGTTTTGCTGGATGGTGTAACCATGCTGGAGCTGATCGGCCAGCAGGAACTGGCGGGATGCTTCATTCGGATACGCGAAGCACTGATGTGTGCTGTACGATCCAACAAACCATTGGTACCCGCGCAGCATCTGCCGCTGGCACAGATGTATCAGGCGATTGATGAATACGCAGCGCTGATACCATCATAAGCGTACAAAAATGCCTCTGGCTTGCGATTGCATGCCAGAGGCGTTTTATAATGTTTCCATTCGGTTTTCTTTGTAGGAGAGCGCGAGAGGGAGGGTTTCTTTTTCAAAAAGAAACCTTCCCTCTCGCAGACTTTCGTTTTCGAATTAGTACATGCCACCCATGCCGCCCATGCCGGCGCCGCCAGCGGGAGCGGGTTCGGGAGCGGGGATGTCAGCCACGAGGCTCTCGGTGGTGAGCACCATGGCGGAAACGCTCGCGGCGTTCTGCAGAGCGCTGCGGGTGACCTTGGTGGGGTCGATGATGCCGCGCTCGATCATGTCAACGTACTCGCCCTTCAGCGCGTCGAAGCCGTAGCCGGTCTTGTCGCTGTTCTTGACGTTCTCGACGATCACGCTGCCGTCGATGCCAGCGTTCTTGGCGATCTGACGCAGGGGCTCTTCCAGAGCGCGGACGATGATCTGCACGCCGGTCTTGGCGTCGCCGGTGTAGTTGTCCAGCTCAGCGCGCACGTTGGGCCGAACGTTCAGCAGGGCGATGCCGCCGCCGGGCACGATGCCCTCTTCCACAGCAGCGCGGGTAGCAGCCAGAGCATCTTCGATGCGCAGCTTGCGCTCCTTCATTTCGATCTCGGTAGCAGCGCCAACCTGGATCACAGCCACGCCGCCGGCCAGCTTGGCCAGACGCTCCTGCAGCTTTTCACGGTCGTAGTCGCTGGTGGTCTCTTCGATCTGAGCGCGGATGGAGTTGACGCGGCCCGCGATTTCCTCGGCACTGCCGGCGCCTTCCACGATGGTGGTATTTTCCTTGTCCACCTTCACCTGACGGGCGGTACCCAGCAGATCGATGGTGGTTTCCTTCAGGTCCATGCCCAGCTCGTCGCTGATGACCTGACCGCCGGTGAGCACGGCGATGTCGCGCAGCATTTCCTTGCGGCGGTCGCCAAAGCCGGGCGCCTTGACGGCAACGCAGGTGAAGGTGCCGCGCAGCTTGTTGACAACCAGAGTGGCCAGGGCTTCACCCTCGACGTCCTCAGCGATGATCAGCAGCTTGCGGCCGGCCTGCACGACCTGCTCCAGCACGGGCAGAATCTCCTGAATGTTGGAGATCTTCTTGTCGGTGATGAGGATGAAGGGGTTGTCCAGAACCGCTTCCATCTTCTCGGTATCGGTTACCATGTAGGCGCTGGCGTAGCCGCGGTCGAACTGCATGCCTTCCACGGTGGTCATTTCGGTCTTCATGGTCTTGCTCTCTTCAACGGTGATCACGCCGTCCTTGCCGACGGTTTCCATCGCATCGGAGATGAGCTGGCCGATGGTCTCGTCGCCGGCGGAAATGCTGGCAACCTGAGCGATGGCCTGCTTGTTGGTGATGGGCTGGCTGATCTTCTGCAGGCCTTCCACGGCAGCAGCAACGCCGGCCTCGATGCCCTTCTTGAGCACCATGGGGTTAGCGCCGGCAGCCAGGTTGCGCAGGCCTTCGCGGATGATGGCCTGAGCCAGCAGGGTAGCGGTGGTGGTACCGTCGCCGGCCACGTCATTGGTCTTGGTGGAAACTTCCTTCACCAGCTGGGCGCCCATGTTTTCAAAGGGATCTTCCAGTTCGATCTCCTTGGCGATGGTCACGCCGTCGTTGGTGATGAGGGGAGCGCCGAACTTCTTGTCCAGCACCACGTTGCGGCCCTTGGGGCCAAGGGTGATCTTGACGGTATCAGCCAGAGCGTTGACGCCCTTTTCAAGCGCGCGGCGGGCTTCCTCGCCGTACTTAATCTGCTTTGCCATAATACATAGTCCTCCTTACAGATAGTTGGGTGAAAAACTGTGAGCGGAAATAATTACTCGACAGTGGCCAGAATGTCGCTCTGACGGACGATGATCAGTTCCTGACCGTCGATCTTCACTTCGGTGCCGGCGTACTTGGAGTAGATCACCTTGTCGCCAACCTTCACGGCCATCTCCACTTCCTTGCCGTCCACAAGGCCGCCGGGGCCCACAGCCAACACTTCGGCCATGAGGGGTTTTTCCTTTGCAGCGCCGGTGAGCAGGATGCCGCTCTTGGTGGTTTCTTCAACTTCAACGTTCTTAATGACCACACGGTCGCCCAGGGGCTTAACGTTCATTTCTGTATCCTCCCTAAGACATTGGAATATGATTTTGGGGTTCTGTTAGCACTCGAGTTAAACGAGTGCTAACAACGGTATTAACTATAAGCCATTTCATGCCAAGTGTCAAGCTTTCGGACAAAAATTCGCATTTTGTTCACAGTTGTGCTACAATAGGAAACGCGAAAGGAGGAATGCGCCGGATGACGCTTTCCGATGACCGACTTCTTTTGAATTGGTATGATGATGTGAAGCGCGATCTGCCATGGCGGCGGACGAAGGATCCCTACCGGATCTGGCTGTCGGAGATCATGCTGCAGCAGACGCGCGTAGAGACGGTGAAAGGGTATTACGCCCGTTTTCTCGAATGGTTCCCTACCGTCAGAGATCTGGCGGAAGCGCCGCAGGAAAAGGTGCTCAAGGCATGGGAAGGGCTGGGGTATTACAGCCGCGCGCGCAACCTGCAGAAGGCCGCGCAGGTGATTTGCCAGGAGCATGGCGGCGCGTTTCCGTCTTCTTATGAAGCAATCCTTGCGCTTCCCGGCATTGGTCCTTATACAGCCGGAGCCATCGGCAGCATCGCCTTTGGTCTGCAGGTGCCTGCGGTGGACGGCAATGTGTACCGCGTGGCCTCGCGCTTCTATGGCGTGCGCGAGGATGTGGGCATTCCCAGGGTGCAAAAGCAGATTCAGGCGCTGGTGAAGCAGAGCATCCCGGCTGATCGCCCGGGGGATTACAATCAGGCGCTGATGGAGCTGGGCGCAACGCACTGCTGCCCCGGACCCCCTCGCTGCGATCTCTGCCCGTGGAATGAGCGCTGCGATGCATGCGCAGAAGGCGATGCGGATGTGCTGCCCATCCACGAAAAGAAGAAGCCGCCCAGGCAGATGGACATAGCGGTGTGCCTGCTGACGCATCGGCGAAAGATCCTCGTCATGCGCCGCAGGGAGCGTATGCTGAGCGGCCTGTATGTATTCCGCCTGATTGAGGACGAAACCCGTCCCGGCCCGGTGCAGGCGCTGCTGGCGGAAGAAGGCCTGAACGCTTCCTTCGTGCAGGATATGGGCGAGGCCAAGCATGTGTTCACGCACCGTGTGTGGAACATGAAGCTGCTGCATTATGAGCTGGAGCAGTTCCCTGATGCGGCAATTCTGGAAAAGCTGGATGCGCAGATGCTCAGCCTTTCCGAAATGCGGCGCCTGCCGTTTCCTACGGCCGTGAGCGCGGCTGTGAAGGCGGCGCAGACGCTGCTTGAAACATAAGAAAGATGTGAGAGTGACTATGACCAAACTGAAAGAACTGATCCGCCGGGAGAAGCAGGGATTTGAAATTCTGCTGCGCTGTGTCCCGGCAACGGTGGTCACGCTGTTTGTGGTCAGCGTGATCTGCATGAACCTGCTGGCCAACAAAACGCTGGTTCAGCTGCCGTGGATTGCACTGGATGGCGGTGTGCTGATTTCGTGGCTGTCGTTCATGTGCATGGATATCATTACCAAGCATTTCGGCCCCAAGGCCTCCAACCAGATTTCGCTGCTGGCCAGTGGCATCAACCTGCTTACCTGCCTCATCTTCTACATCGCCAGCATCATTCCGTCCAGCGCGGCGGATTACACGGCGTTTGACAGCATTCTTGGCGGCACGTGGTTCATTCTGCTGGGCAGCACGGTGGCGTTCCTTTTGTCGGCCATGATCAACAACGCGCTCAATCACGCCATCGGCAGGATGGCATGGAAGAATCCGAACGGTAAAACGGCCTACGCCATGCAGTGCTATGTGTCCACCTTCATCGGCCAGCTGATGGACAACCTCATCTTTTCAGTGATCGTGTTCATGGGCTTTGCGCCGGTGTTCTGGAACGGCTTCCACTGGACCTTCGTGCAGTGCCTGATGTGTGCGGTCACCGGCGCTGTGGCAGAGCTGGTGATGGAAATTCTCTTTTCGCCCATTGGCTACCGCATCACCACGCGCTGGCGCGAGAAAGCTGTCGGTCGTGATTATCTGGAATGGATGAACGGGAGATGATGAGCATGAAGGTGCTGATTACGGGTACCACGCAGGGCATTGGCAAGGCCATTGCGGAGCTGTTTCTGAAGGAAGGCCATGAGGTGATCGGCATCGACCGCCAGCCTGCTGGCATTGTGCACGACAACTACACACACCATCAGTGCGACGTGCGCGACGAAGCCAACTGGCCCCGGGTAGACGGTGTGAACATCCTCATCAACAACGCCGGCACGCAGAACGAGGATGATATTGATATCAATTTGAAAGCGCTCATCCGTCTGACCGAGCGCTACGGCGTGCAGCCGGCCATCAAGTCTGTTCTGCACATCGGTTCCGCCAGCGCGCACACCGGTGCGGAGTTTCCCGAATACTGCGCCAGCAAGGGCGGCGTGCTGGCATACACCAAGAACGTGGCCATGCGCGTAGCGCCCTACGGCGCTACCTGCAACAGCCTTGATCCCGGCGGCGTGCTGACGCCGCTCAATGAGTGCGTGATGAACGATCCCGAACTCTGGTCGCAGATCATGGACGAAACGCCCCTCAGACGCTGGGCCACGCCGGAAGAGATCGCCCAGTGGGCGTACTTCCTGACGGTGGTCAACGGCTTCTGCACCGGCCAGAGCATTCTGGTGGATGGGGGAGAAGCCATCAATTATCACTTTGTGTGGAAGGATTGACACAGAAAAACCGCCTCGCAGGCTTTCGGGCTTGCGAGGCGGTTTTATGATGCTTATTTGGCAGGATACGCATCCGCAGGCAGGATCTGCGCGTGCTTTTGTTCAACGCGCTGAATCCAGCCCTGCAGCGGGGCTGCAAGCTCTTTGCGCAGCGGTGCATATGCCGGATCGGCAACGAGGTTGTTTTTCTCATACGGGTCATTAACGAGGTCGAACAGGAATTCCTCATAATAGGTATCGCAGCTGCTGTCCTCCCAGCCATCGCCTGTGCCGCGCACGGAATACTTCCATTCCTTTGTGCGGATGCCGCGCCCCACCTGGTTCGCCTTTCAGCAGCGGCAGAAGGGATTGGCCCTGATAGCTGTCCGGTACGGGAATACCGGCGCAGTCCAGAAGGGTTGGGGGCAGGTCGATCAGGCTGACCAGATGATCGAGGACTGCTCCGCGGGAAAACTGCTTTCCGTGAATGATGAGCGGGATGTGCAGGCTGTTTTCGTGGCAGGAGCGCTTGTAGTCAGGGGTTCGGGTTCGGAAATGACAGCCGTGATCGGAGGTGTAGATGAGGATGGTGTTGTCCCAGATTCTCTCTGCCTTCAGCGTATCGATCAGCCTGCCTGCGTTGGCGTCCAGACTATGGCACTCGCCCAGATAATCCGGGTAGAACTGCCGCCAGTCGCCGCCGGTTCCTTCCAGATCACCGGGTACATCGTAATCTTTGCATTTTCCTTGCTGCCGTCCGGCCCTTCAAAGTTCATGTGATCGTTCTGATTGTGCGGCTCAATATGGGACACGAACAGGAAGAAGGGCTTTCCTTTGGGTCTGTTGTGAAGGTAATCGATGGCGAAGTTGTTGATACAGTCT
>JAQXJZ010000077.1 GCA_029009515.1 bacterium | reverse complement strand
AAAAAATATTGAAAAGATGATTTACAAACCCCTTCAGGTGTGCTATAATACTTTTCGCATTCCAAGCGGGAATGGCGGAATTGGCAGACGCGCATGATTCAGGTTCATGTGTTCTTAAGGACATGCAGGTTCAAGTCCTGTTTCCCGCACCAAAATCCTTTGATGAAGTTCAAAGGATTTTTTTGTTGGCATAACGCACAAAAACGCACGCTTATCAAAATGCACGCGTGCGTTTTTTGTGTGAATAGCGTTATTTTTCAACGAGCAGATATTTGGCTCCGGCTCCATTCCCGTTCAAAGCAAGCTTATTTTCGCTAGCAAGACGGGCTAGCGCACGATAAGCTTGAGAGGGTGTTACATGCAGCAATTCAATAACATCAGCTCTGCGTACATAGCCTTGTCTTTTTGCCAGCTGAAGAATTAATTCATCATGCCGAATAGACTCTATATCTTTCTGACGCGTATATGATATCAAGTCTTTTTTCTGATGATAGTATTTATGACCAAGCATAAAGTAGCGACCTCGTCCAGTACCGCCCGCTTCGACCATGCCAGACTCCGTAAGGAGTTCAAGGGTAATACGAGCACGATTTTCGTGTATATTTGTATCATCTGCCACATCTTGTACTGTTGCCTTGTGGAAGCGCCTTAACGAATTCAAAACCAACAATGAATAAATAGGCAAAGAACGCCCGACACGCTTTTGTTCGCTTGAAATCATTTGGATAAAGGATTGATCAGTAGGCCCTTTAGGAATGAATAATTTTACACTAGTTGCTGTTGATTGTGAATAATTGGGTAATAAACGACCATACAACAGAGAACCTTCATAAATTCGGTCTATTCCACGCCCGGTTCTTTCTGCTAAACCTATTCTCTTTAATGCATCCGCAAGCACGGGATTGCGTCCATGCGGCTCTGCTTCTATGAGGTTCTCTGCATTGATTCCTTCAATAAAACCACCGGGATTGGTGATTTGCATACCATCATCGTTAATCTGTACGCGAACTCTGCCCAGAGCAGCATAATCCCTATGACTGAACGCATTGACCAAAGCTTCCCTGAACGCTCTTTTGTCGAAATCCGGAATTGAAATGCGAAACAGTCCTATTTCTAATTCTTCTTCTTTGTTCCATGCTGTAAAGTATTCTTCTATTTTTTCAAAAGCAGCAAGGATGGGGAGATAAAAAGACTCGTTTACTCGGATATCTGTACCTGAGAGAACTTGAATCGCGCTCTCAGCACTAGGCATATATTGCTTGATCTTTTCCTTTCTTCCAATTAGCAGTAACCCGCAAAAAGTAGGAACAAGCTTGCCATTATGCATTGTTACAAGCTGCAGCGCCTTGTCAAGCTCTTCATCTTCCAGTTCGAGCAAGGAAGTTTCACCACGATGGGAACGGATGATGTTACGCAGCCTTTCTCTTTCTACTGCGTCCAAGTCGGTATAGACAGCATCAGGTACAGGCTGTGCAGAATAATCAAACAAACTTAGGGTTGATAGTCTGGTGGCAATTTCATAAGGATATAGCGGAATATTTTCAGGTGTTCCGTCTGCTTTTATTCTTCTTCTCTGGATTTTACCTTCAGACGAAGAGACAATTGCAGTTCTTTTTGGAATATCAATTTTGAGAACAGGAAACGCTAATGACAGGATTTCAACACGCACAGAAACAGGAGGAACGGTTTTGTTGGCAATAAAAGCGGCCAATCGCGTAACATCCTCATGTTCTTTGTGAAGGCCTGTGATCTGTCCATCATCTTCTACGCCAAGGTACAGTTCTCCACCATCAGTATTTGCAAATGCTACAACTGCATCAATGATATCGCTATCGGGCAGTTTAGATTTGTCACTTTTAAATTCATGCGTCAAATCTTCTTTAAAACCTATATTGGCCATTTGATCCACCTCCCATATATATTATATCGCACTCGTGCGTTATAATGCAACAAAAACGCACGTATTCGTGCGTTTTTGTTGTGATCATTGAAGAACCGCGGCAACAAGGATGCTTGCCTTTCATCCTTACATTTTTAAGCATAACAAGACATATTAGTAAATGCCGACTGTTTGCCATCTGCAAAGCGTTGATTTAAAAGGGTTTTCGTATAGATCCTATAAGAATACCCGCACCACACAAAAAGGCTCTGACAAAAGTCAGAGCCTTTTTGTGAATGAAGCGCCCTTCGGCCATGAAGCCGCTTCGCTAATTGAAGAAATGAAGAAATGAAAATACTGGGCGCTTCGCTTCATTCTCCCCTCTTCCCCATTTCAGCTCTCCATACGGAGGGCTTTTTTCTTTTCTTCAAAATGGTCGTATCTGCTCGCTATTCGCGCTTTTTTCGCATGCATCCAAATCCCCTGTACAAGTACAATAATCATAAGTAAAACGCTGCAGATTTCCCGTCTGCAAACCGTGCACATCCAATCATGACACCCAAAAATCCCACACAGAAAGAAGGAGCATTATGGAGTATACCCACCTCGGACGCACCGGTCTTCTGGTCAGCAAGATCTGCCTGGGCACCATGGCCTTCGGCAACAACTGCGACGAGAAGGAATCCTGCCGCGTCATGGACGCCGCGCTGGACGCCGGCATCAACTTCTTCGACTCCGCCGATAACTACGGCAAGGCCACCAACAACGAAGGCATCACCGAAAAGATCATCGGCCGCTGGTTCAAGCAGGGCGGCGGACGCCGTGAGCGCGTTGTGCTGACCACCAAGGTGCACGAAGAAATGCACAACCCCTATGACGGCCCCAACAGCCCCGGCGGCCTGAGCGCCTACAAGGTGCGCCGTCACCTGAAGGAATCCATGGAACGCCTGCAGACCGACCACGTGGAACTGTACTTCATGCACCATATCGACCGCACCACCAGCTGGGAAGAGATGTGGGACGTGTTTGAGCAGCTGTACCGCGACGGCCTGATCGACTACGTGGGCACCAGCAACCATCCCGCCTGGTACTTCACCATGGGCCAGGAGCGCGCCAACGCCCGCCACTTCTTCGGCATTGCTGCTGAGGAGCATCTCTACAACCTCATGACCCGTCATGCCGAGCTGGAAGTGCTGCCCGCCGCCAAGAAGCAGGGCATCGCCATCATGCCCTACAGCCCGCTGGCCGGCGGCCGCCTGACCCGCGCTGGTCTGGCCAACATGAAGCAGGCTGACGAGGCCGGCAAGCTGGACGAAGCCGGCAAGCGCACCCTGGCGCAGCTCAAGCGCTACGAGGAGTTCTGCCACGACATCGGCGTGACGCAGGAAGAAGCCGGCCTGGCCTGGCTCATCCGCAGCCCCTATGTCACCTGCCCCATCATCGGCGCCAGCGAGGCCAGCCAGATCGAATCCTCCGCCAAGGCGCTGGAAGTGAAGCTGACCGCGGAGAACCTCAAGCAGCTGGACGAGATCTTCCCGCCCATGGGCGAAGCTCCCGAAGCCTACGCCTGGTAATCCGCACAAGGCATACCAAAGAAAAACCCATCCGGTTTTCCGGATGGGTTTTCTTTTGCTGCTGCTTTCTTACAGCTGCTCCAGACGATAGAGGCGGCAGCAGGGCGTCTGCGGATGATCAGAGGTTTCCACATGCGCCTCGAAGGTTTCCAGGTTGGCGCCCAGCAGATCGCCTTCGGGCCAGCTCATCAGGCGGAAGCGGCAGTCCCAGCCCAGATCGGCGGGCAGGATATTGGTGGGCTGATCGCCGTGGCAGCGGTTGAGGATGAGGGCAAAGCCGGTCTTTTCGGTTTCGGCCTTGGCAAGCAGGGAGTGCCACGGATCGTAGTAGCGCGCCACATGGCCCACGCCGAGGCTGGCCATGCGGATCAGCTTTTCGTTCTTCACAAGCGCTGCGTAGGCAGCGGGCAGCTTTTCCACGTCGCCGCACAGCACCAGCGGGCAGCCCAGCACGCATATGTTGAGGAAGATGGCCTCGTTGCGGTAGTAGTCAAAGCGGCAGGGCAGCGTGCCGGGATACCACACGCCGCCGTCCTTCATGGCCTTGGCGCGCAGGTTGGCGTCGGATTTTTCGGTGTCCACATCGCCCTCGCGGCAGCTGTCCAGCTGATGGCGGGTGACGTCGAAGTAGTCGCCGGTTTCGGTCAGCACGTCAAGCTCGGCCACATCCGCCTTCTCAGCGGCCCAGGCCAGATCCTTCTCGTCCACGCACACGGCGATGCGCACGCCGTTCAGGCTCTCCATCAACTTTTCGGTCTTTTCGTGGTCTGCCGCTCCGGTCAGGGTGACCATGGCGGGCTGCCACAGCTTTACCAGCGCTTCGGCTTCCTCCGCGGAGGCGGCGCAGGGAATGGTGATATCCAGCTTGAAGCCCACGCTGCGCAGCTTTGCGCCCAGCGCTTCGGCGTTTTCAAAGCGGCCGGCGTCGCCCAGGCGGAGCACGTCGTAGCCAGCAGAATAGAAACCCAGATTCAGCAGATTTTCGGCCTGCGCCAGCAGTTCCTGTGCGTTCAGCGCAGATGCGTCATAGCCCATGTAAAAACCGTTCTTCATGGTTCATCCTCCTTATTCTTTCACAGCGCCCAGCGTAAGGCCGGTGACAAAGTACCTTTGCAGGAAGGGATACACCAGCAGGATCGGCACCATGGAAACCACCAGCTTGGACGCGTTGAGCGTCAGGCCGGACACCTTGAGCAGCTCCTTGAGGGTGTCGATGTTGGTGATGGTGCGCACGTCGATGGTCACCGTCAGCTGGTAGATGTAGGTCTGCAGCGGATAGTGGCTGGGGCGGCTCATGAGCACCAGGCCGTCGTAGAAGTTGTTCCAGTGGTACACCACAATGAACAGCGCGATGGTGGCAATGGAAGGCTTGGACAGCGGAATGTAGATCTGAAACAGCGTGCGCCACGGGCCTGCGCCGTCCACGCGGGCGGCTTCCTCCAGCGCGGTGGGAATGCCGCGGAAGAAGTTCATCATCAGGATGATGTTGTAGGCGTTTACCGCGCAGGGCAGCACCAGCGCCCAGATGGTATCCATGATGCCGGCGCGGCGGATGGCCATGTACCACGGAATGGTGCCGGCGTTAAAGAGCATGGTGAACACCAGAATCCACAGATACACGTCGCGTCCCGGGAACACCTGCGGCGATTTGGACAGCGCGTACGCCGCCAGAATGGTCACGCCGCCGCTGATGAGCAGCGCCAGCAGCACGCGCCTGATGCTGATCCAGAAGGCCGTGAGGAAGGTGGACTCCTTGAGCAGCTTGGCGTAGCTGTTCACGCTGAACCCCTTGGGGATGAAGAAAACCTCGCCCGCAGCCGCCCTGGCCTGATCGGAAAAGGACAGCGCCACGGTGTGGATGATGGGAAGAATGCACAGAAGAGTGAGGGCCGTGAGGACCAGAACGATCCACCAGTTCGCTTTGAGCGCTTTCAAAAAGCCGTTCTTTTTCATGGCGCCACCTCAGAAAATACGATAGTCAACGGTGACTTCCGCCAGCTTGTAGGACCCTGCAATCAGGATCATGCTGACGAGCGACTTGAGCAGGCCCACCGCCGTTGCCAGACCGTACTGGGCATTGACAAGGCCGGTGCGGTGCACGTAGGTGTCGATGATGTCGCCCGTGGAGTACACCATGGGGTTGTACATGGTGAAGATCTGCTCAAAGCCTGCGTTGAGCACATTGCCCAGCGACAGCGTGGCCATGAGCACAATGGTGGGCGTAATGCCAGGCAGCGTTACGTGCCACACGCGCTGCAGGCGGCTGGCGCCGTCGATGGCGGCAGCCTCGTAGAGATTGGCGTTGATGCCTGTGATGGCCGCCAGATACACCACGCTGCCAAAGCCAAACTCCTTCCACACGTCTGTGATGATCATGACGGCGCGGAAGGTTTTGTTGTTGGCCAGGAAGATGACCGGCTCCATGCCCAACAGCTGGATGAACTGATTGACGATGCCGTCCAGCGACAGCACGTTGCTCAGAATGCCGCCCAGGATGACCCAGGACATGAAGTGCGGCAGATAGACGACGGTCTGCACCGTGCGCTTGAACCAGCGCGTGCGGATCTCGTTGAGCATGAGCGCAACCAGAATGGGCACAATCAGGTTCATGATAATCTTGGAAATGGCAATGATGAGGGTATTGGTCAGCACCTGAGCGCTGTCCGGAATCTGGAACATGTACTCAAAGTTGGCCAGTCCCACCCACTTCGAGCGGAAGATGCCCTTGGCGGGAATGTACTTCTCAAAGGCGATCAGAATGCCCGAAAGCGGCAGAATGCTGAAAATCAAAAGCAGGATCATCGATGGAAGCATCATGATGTGGTAGGCCAGAGACGTCCTGGCTTTCTTCATAGTATCCCTCCGTATTCGGGCTGCGTGCAAAGGCAGTCCTGTTCAGAATGGCAAGAGCGGGGGTGCAGTAACCTACACCCCCGCGAAGTTCATGTGAGATTATTTGAACTGAGCGGCAGCTTCGGCGGTGATTTCTTCGCCACCCTGAGCCAGCCACTTTTCAACGAAACCGTCGAACTCGTCGATGCTCATTTCGCCCATGATGGTCTTGAGGATCATTTCGTTCTCCAGCTTTTCCAGGCCGGCCCACTTGAGCTCCATGCTTTCGGTCAGCAGCGGGTAGACGTTGTCCACCGCCACAATGCCGTCGCGGGCAGTCACTTCGGGGCCAACCACACGGCAGGTGTACACCTGCCACGCAGCGGGATCCTTCTCATCCAGCCACACCAGGCACTGGTTGTAGATGTTCTGCTGTTCCTTGTTCAGGCCGGAAGGATCGCGGCTGTCCAGAGCAGCCTGCAGCTGACGGTACTCAGCGGGGATGGTGTCCTCATCGCGGTAGGTCATGATGACGGGCCAGATGGTCCACAGCACGGAGGTGTCGGGGTAGAAGTTTGCCACTTCGTCATCCGCCTGATGAGCCAGGGTATAGCTGAGGAGCTTGAAGATGATTTCGGGGTGCTCGTAGCCCTTGCGAACCACGATCCACTGGTTGTTGGCACGCTGACGGTATACGTTGAACACGCCTTCGTCATCCAGGGGAGCCAGCACGGGCGCCCAGTCGGCTTCGGGGTTGTTGGCCAGAGCGGAGTTCAGCGGCCAGTCGGGCATCCACCAGGGGCCGAAGAAGATGCCGCAGCGGCCGGAAAGCAGCAGGGAGTTGAAGTCGTCGCCGGTGCGGACGGCAAATTCCTGATCGATGATGCCTTCCTTGTACAGATCGGCGATGTAGCCCAGGGCTTCCTTGGTTTCGGGGGCCAGGGTGCCGTAGGAGATGGTGCCGTCCTCAGCGCGCAGCCACTGACGGGGGAAGGACTTGAAAGCGCCGAAGATGGGATCCAGGTTGCCCAGGTTGTTGTACAGACCGGCAACGTGGGAGTTGACAGCGATACCAATGGTGCGGCCTTCGCCGTTGCCGTTGGGATCCTTCTCCATGAACAGGCGGGCCAGATCCACAACCTCTTCCAGGCTGGTGGGCATTTCGGCGCCCAGCTTTTCAACCCAGTCGCGGCGGACCCACATGAAGGAGAACTCGTAGCCGCCGTTGAGGTTGGGCAGAGCCATCACGCGGCCGTCGAACATCACGCTGTCCATGCCGTGCGCGCCGTAGCGGGCGAAGCGGTCGTTGAGGGCGTCGGACAGGTAGGGCTCCATGTAGTCGGTCAGATCTTCGATGAGCTCGTTATCGACCAGCTGCTTGAGCTGCGCCTGGTTGTTGACGTACATCACGTCCGGGATCTCGCCGCTGGCGATGGCCAGGTTGACCTTCTCGTTCATGGAACCCAGGTCGACCAGCCAGTCGTAGGTGATGTCGATGTTGAGGGCCTTCTCCAGGAAGTCGTTGTACTTGTTGTTTTCCTGATCGTGGCCGTCGGGCAGTTCCAGAGACACGACCGTCTCGTGGCCGATGGAGACCTTCACGGTTTCCTCATAGGGAGCAAACGCCTTTTCGTCGTCGGCGAATGCGGCGCTCATGGTGCCAAACACCATCAGGGCGCTCAGAAGCAGACACAATACCTTTTTCATTCTTCGCTCCTCCTTTGATTGTCAGCCGCCTGTGAACGGATCTGCGGCTGTTAACTGTACCTTTATTGTAGGATGACGGGAGGAATGAAAACAATATTAGGTTTTTTCGTTTTGTGCATGGTTTTTCAGAACTTTGCGCGGAAGGCGCACTTCAATGCGCGTGCAGCCTTCCCTGCCTGAGACCAGCGCAAGGCCGTACTTTTCGCCGTAGGCAATCTTGAGCCTGTCCTGCACGTTCTTCAGCCCGTAGGTTTTGGCGGAATGGCTCACGCTTTCCTCAAACTGCTTTTCCGTCATGCCGGGACCGTTGTCCTCCACGGCAAACAGCAGCGCGTCGCCCTCGCGCTGGGCGGAGATGATCAGGCGCGCGCCCTCCATCTCCCTGCGGCAGTCGATGCCGTGCTCGATGGCGTTTTCCACCAGCGGCTGCAGCATCACGCCGATGACCTCGCAGTCCAGCGTATCGGGGTGGATGTCCATGACGGTTTCAAAGGAGCCGTCGTGCATGCAGGTCTGAATTTTCAGATAGGCCTCAATGTTGCGCAGCTCCTCGCTCACGGTGGTCACGCTGCTGCCGTTGTTGAGCACCGAGCGGTAGAAGCTGGACAGGGCGCAGGTGATGTCGCTGATGTGCATGGCCTCGCAGTCGATGGCCATCCAGTTGATGACCGAAAGTGAGTTGTACAGGAAGTGCGGGTTGATCTGCGACTGCAGGGCTTTCAGTTCCGCCTCCTGCAGAAGCAGGCGGTTTTCGTAGTTGGTGGTGATATGCTCCTCCAGCGACGCCACCATGCGCCCGAAGTGCTGCGACAGTTCGCCAATCTCATCGCTGTCCTCCTCCAGCTCGATGGGCTGCTCCAGATGACCGGCTGCCACTGCGGACATGGAATCGTTCAGGCGGCTTAAGCGCTTGCTGATGGAATCGGCGATGAAGCGGCCCATGAGGGTGAGCAGGATGAGGTTGGCAATCGCCAGCATGCCCAGCGAAACGAAGGTTTTGCGCATGTCGATGTTCATCACATCATAGGGGCAGTAGATGCACAGCGACCAGTCGGTGGATTCGATGTCGTGGGTCACCATCATGTACCGCTGGCCGTTGATCACCTCCGCCCGATCGCGGATGGACGCAAGATCAATCTCCTCCATGCCGAAGGCGCGCGAATACATGAGCTGGTCGTCGTGGTAGACGCACATGCCGTAAGCGTCGTGGTTTTCCAGCTTCACATCAAAGATCATTTCGGGGTCCACGCGGATGTAGGCCATGCTGTCCGGCGTTTTGACGGACAGCTTCATCAGCCTGGCCAGGCCGGTCACCGCGCCGTCGTCCATGGTCCAGCAAAGCCTCTGCCGCATGGAGAAGCGCTCAAACCACGGCTTGCCCTCCAGACGCTCCAGATACAAAACCGCCTCGTTGCGCTCCTTGAGGTGGTGGTTGCTGGTGTAGATGCCGATGCTCTCCAGTTCCGGCGCCAGCTGCTGCACCATCATCAGCGTGGGCTCCAGCACATAGTTCATGGCCTCGTACTGGTCATAGTAGCTGCTTTCCTCGTTTTCAAACACATTGGAAAGCTGACGGTTGAGCGAAAGAAAGTTGAGCGCCGCATTGTAGCGCTCAAACTGTCGGCTGATGCGCGAGCTGATCTGGTAGATGCTGTCCGAAAAGGTCAGCTGCACTTTTTCCGACATGGCCAGCTGCATCTGCCACATGCTGTAGCCGCTCAGGGTGAGCACCGGCAGCATGACCAGCGCCACGAAGGAAACAATCAGCTTTTTTCTCAGTTTCCAGCTTCGGATGGGCTGCAGGATTTTTCTGTTTCGCATACATTCTCCAACTGCTTTCGGTAGCTGCGGGGCGTCATGCCAAAGCGCTGTTTGAACAGGGAAATGAAGTAGGATTCACCGGGAAAACCAACCCCGGCGGCGATATCGCTCACCTTCATGTTGGTTTCGCACAGCATGCGTTCCGCCACGCCCAGCCGGTACTGGTTGAGGTATTTCACAAAGCTCTGGCCCAGCTGCTGGCTGAACAGCGCGCTTAAGTACCCGGGCGACAGATTGACCCTGTCGGCCACCTCCTCCAGCCCGATGTCCTTCATGTACTCCGCGCGGATGATCTTCACGGCGCGGCTGATGGCCGGGTTGTTGACGGGCTCCGACTGATCGGCCCGGTCCGCCTGCAGGATCTGCGCAAGCGCCGCGGGAGGGTTTTCCTCCTCCCTGAGGCAGCTGCGCAGCTGTGCCTCGCGGCTGCGGTAGCGGGTCAGCTCCTCCTGCAGGCGGTGCTTTTCGTCGGCAGAGGCGCGCATGTCCTCGATGTCGCGGATGCAGGCCTGCATGGTGGCCTGAAACTCCGAGATGTTCACGGGCTTGAGGATGTAGCGCTGCACCTGCTCGCGGATGGCCGCGCGGGCTTTTTCAAAATCGCTGTAGGCGCTGAAGATCAGCGTGACCAGATCGGGGTACAATTTGCGCGCCTCATGGATCAGCGTAAGGCCGTCCATGAAGGGCATTTTGATGTCCGTAAGCAGCATGTCAAACCGCTTCTGCTTCAGCTTTTCCAGCGCCGCCTCGCCATTGGGGGCCTGCTCTGCCTGAAGGGGCAGTTCAAGCCTGCGGATCAGCTTTTCCATGCCGTCGCGCTCAATTCTTTCGTCGTCAACAATCAGGATCGAGTACATGCCTGCCACTCCTTCTGCAGCCATTCAAGAGGGGGAAACCAACGGTCATCCGTTCAGAATCTGGTGTTTGTTCGCGGAAAATGCTCAAACCTGCCCGCACGGCATTTTCCTCTGTAAGGGGCGCAGATTCGCGGATGGCAATCTGCTGGGTCAGGACTTTGCTTTCGCATGCGCCCGACAAACGCTTCATGAGCAGGCTGAAGCACTCCTGACCCAGCCGGTAGGCGTCCTGCGCCACGGTGGTGATGGACGGTCTGCCGCAGGCCGCCGCACTGATGTTGTCAAAGCCCACAACGGCCACGTCCTGCGGCACCTTTCTGCCGCTGCGCTCCATGGCGTGAATGGCGCCCTGGGCGATGAGGTCGTTGGAGGTGAGGATGACGTGGGGTTCTCCGTACCCGGCAAAAACCTCCGGGTGGGTCATGAAATAATCGAAGGAATGCCGCAGCTTGCCGCCGCGCAGGCGGTCGTCCAGAATGGGATGGAAGCCGGTCTTTTCAATGCCCAGCTCGCGCACGCCGTCGTACACGCCGCCGTAGCGCTGCTCCAGGTTTTCCTGAAACCCCAGCGCCTCGCCCACATAGCTGAAGTGCCTGAAACCCTGCAGATAGAGCGCGTGCACCAGATTGCGCATGGTTTGGCGGTTGTTGAACTGCACGCACGGGTGATCCTCCACCCACCGGTCGCCGAACACCACCGGCACGCCTGCATCCACCGCGCTTTCGTAGCACTCGCGGTCCTGCCAGCCGCCGATGAAGATGAGCCCGTTGGCTCTGCGGTCCACCAGCGCGGCCACGCCGCTTTTGAGCACCTCCGGCGTGAAATGCGCGTCCACCGTGAACACGGCGTAGCCCGCCGCCTGCGCCCGCTGGAGGATGCCGGCGGTGCAGTGGGCGTAGAACTCGGAGGAAATATCCTGCAAAACCACGCCGATCATCTTGGAATCCGCCGTGCGCAATGCGCGGGCGTTTTCGTTGCGGTGATAATCCAGCGCGCGGATGGCCTGATGCACGCGCGTTTTGGTTTCGTCCGAGATGGGCGCGGTGCCGTTGAGCACGTGCGAAACCGTACCCGGCGATACCGCCGCCAGCCGCGCCACATCCTGAATGGTGGCCTTCTTTCGATTGCTTTCGCTCATGGGTTCCTTTCTGCTTTACGCAAATGCCAGCTCGTGCTTGCCGGAGGTAAGCACCCGTTTGCCCTTTGGATCGCCGGGCAGCTCCGCCTCTGCCTCCACGCCTGCGGGAAGGGTGATGCTCACCGCTGTGCCATTTTCATCGCAGCGCCATTCCACGCGGATTTCGCCGTATATGCTCTGGTACGCGGCCTTCACAAAGCCGATCTCCCGGCTGATGAGCGGGCGGATGCGCACGCGGCGGAAGCCCGGCTCCATGGCTTCGATTCCGGCCAGGCGGCACACGATCCACTCGCCCACCGTAGCCAGACCGATGTGATCAAACGCATTCATCTGGTGCGGATGGAACTGGCCGTCGTAGATGGCGTCCCAGCGCTCCCAGGTGGTGGTGGCGCCGCATTCATACATGTAGCCCACGGACGGATACTCCGTGCTTTGGATAAACGCAAGGGCCTCCTCTTCCAGCCCGAGGCGGCACATGCCGCGCAGCGCGACGGGCGTGGTGGCGGTGCCCCAGGTAATGCCGCCGTTCTTTTTCATATCCGCGCGGACCCACCCGCGCGCCACGGCCAGCTCATCGCCCTCGATCAGCCCGAAGGCCGCCGCCAGCAGATAGCCGCCCTGCGTAGCGCCGCGCAGCCTGAGATCGCGCCCGAGGAAGAAGGTGCGGAAAGCCTGACGGATTTTTGCATACATCGCGCGGTATTCCGCCGCCTGTTGTTCCTTGCCCAGATAGGCGGCGATCATCGCCATCATCACCGCCGAGCAGGCAAACCACGCCGTGCCCACCAGGGTGGGATCGCATCCGCCGTAGCCATGGCCAAAGTCCGACCGTCCGCCGTGGCTGAGATCCAGCCAGTCGTGCGCGGTGGCAAAGCGCAGCAGGCGGTCCGAGTTGCGCACCGAATAGGCAAAGTATTTTTCCAGCGCCGGGAAGGCCGCTTCCACGGGCTGGCGGTCATCGTACATCTGCATCAGAAGCCACGTGCAGTGCAGCGCGATGTCCGACTGCAGGTCGCCTGCAAAGGGCGTAATATCGCGCATCATCACCGCCGGGGCGATGGCCCAGAAGCCGCCGTCCTCCTGCTGGCCGTCCAGCGCGTCCTGCAGCCATTTCCGCAAAAACAGCGCGCTGTGGCTGAAGGCCGACGCCGTGTGCATGAACAGGTGGCCTTCGCAGCCCCAGCCCAGGCGCTCGTCGCGCGCGCACACGTCGGTGGGCATTTCAAACAGGTTGGACTGCGCGGTGTTGCGGATCATGTCCACCACATGCCCCACCACCTCGCTGCCGGTTTTAAGCACCGTGGGCTCGGGCAGCGCGCTGGAAATAGCCACGCCGCAGATGTCCAGCAGCTCCGCATCCTTCAGGCCGTACACATGCACATAGCGGAAGCCGTGATAGGTGAACTCCGGCTGGAAGGTTTCCTCCTCCGCGCCTGAGAGCACATAGCAGTCGTGCGCCTGCGCCGAACGGTTGCCGAAGTAATACAGCTCCGTTTTGCCGCGCTCCATCTCCTCCGCGTGGCAGAAATCCACCCTGCTGCCGCGCTTGCCGCGCAGCCTGGCGGCGATCACGCCGGAAAAGCAGCGGCCGAAATCGATGATGGCCTCGTTATCATTGAGGCGGATGACGGACACGGGCGCGTAGCGGGCGTGCTCCACCACCGGCACGCCGGGATGCATGCACGGGATGTGGGGATACTCCGCGCCGGTTTCCACGCGCTGCCAGTGGGATGCGTCATAGCCGCTCTGCTTCCAGCCCTCGGGCTCGAGCGTTGCGTCGTAGCCCGTGCCGTGCATGATATCGGCATACAGCCACGGGCCGGTACAGGCCTGCCAGCTTTCGTCGGTGAGGATGCAGTCCGCCGTTCCGTCCTCATATTCCACGTGAAGCTCCAGGCTGAGGCGCGGCTTTGCGCCCCACCACTGCCTGGGGTTGAGGCCGATGTAGCCGGCGTACCAGCCGTCCGCCAGCACGGCGGAGAGCACATTGCCGCCGTCCGTCAGGCATTCGGTCGCGTCATAGGCGCGGCAGTACACCCTTTTGCGGTAATCGCACACGCCGGGAATCATGTGGCCGACCGTGGCCTTCCGGCCGTTGATCCACACCTCGGCAAGGCCCATGGCGCTCACGTACAGGGTGGCGCGCTTCACGCCGGGCTTGGCCGCAAACGCCTTGCGCAAAAGCGCAGGCTTTGGCAGGAAGGGGTGATTTTCGCCCTTCTGAAAATCATCCGCGCAGTAATAAGGCACGGTGGGATCATACTGATCCCGTCCCTCGTCATAGCCGATCCATCCGGCCTGCCAGTCGGCGGGAAAAATGCCGTACTGCCAGCGCTGCGGATGGCTCCAGCCGGAGTCCGCGCCGTTTTCATCCCAGATTTTCACGCGCCAGAAGCGCACCGCGTTGGACGCCGGATTTTCCTCGTGATACACAACGCGGGTCTGCGGGCTGCGCTGCTTGCCGCTGTCCCACAAAAGCCCCTCCGTCCCCTGCGCATCCCAAAGCGATACCTGAACCTGATAAGCCGTCTGCTGTTTTCCGTTTTCCAGCGCAGCCACATTCCAGCTCAGCAGGGGATCCGCCCCGATGCCAAGCGGCTGGAACTGATGGTTGCACTGCATGTGAACCGCCCCGAACATCAATATTCACTCCAAAAAGCATCCGTTAAATCGATTTAACGAATGGGTATGAAAAAATCAAACAGACAGACCTCATCATTTTTCTGGTATCATCATACTCCCCATTTTCGACAATTGTCAACCAATTCAACAAATTCGTCATTCTCAAAAATGATTTATTGCCCCGTTTCCTTTTGCTTTCTATCATCAATTTATCAAACAGACCGTCTCATGAAAACAAGGAGGAACTCATGAACAACGTTTTTTTGGCATACCCAAAAGCAGGCTTCCGCACCGCTGGCCTTCAGGCCCTGATCGACCAGTGCGCCCAGGCGGGCGGCGGACAGGTGCGCCTCACCCCCGGCAGCTATCTCACCGCAACCCTGTACCTGAAGAGCCATGTGGAACTGTATCTGGACGCCACCGAGGAATTCCGCGGCCCACTGCGCTGCATTCCCAGGGTCTGAGCCTTCCTGATGGACGATATGGTTGATTCTGCGCGATTTGTGCCTCATTTGTGGCTGAAAGTTGTATTTTGGGTTTGTTAAGATAATCACAACAGAACGAGCAACGCACAGAAATCCGCTGACTGAAAAGCGGCGTATTTCCTGCACTCTTCTCCAGGTACGCTCCATGAACAGGCGCTTGTTCATGAGTGAAATAAAGAAAGGGGTATTCATACCATGACGAAACTGGTCGAACGTCTCCTGTGCACCATGATGGCCATCATGATGTGCTTCGGCGGCATGGCTTTTGCTGCCGAGAAGCAGTCCGAGCTTCCGCTCACCACCAAGGGCGAAACCCTGGTGATCTACTGCGACTTCAACGCTTCCCAGTCCTCCGTTTACTCTGACCTCACCGAGCATCCCGTCATCAAGAAGATGGTTGAGGAAACCGGCATCGACCTCCAGTTCATGCATCCTCCGGTCAATGACGACGGCACCTTCTTCAACACCACCATCGCCTCTGGCGAGTGGCCGGACCTGTTCTACACCGATCGTTTCCACACCACCTATCCCGGCGGCGTGGAAGGCGCGATGGAAGACGGCATCCTGGTCAACGTCAACGAGCTGGTTGAAAAGTACGCCCCCAACTTCCTCCAGATGGTGGAAGAGTACGACGAAGGCACCGGCTACATCAAGACCGGTATCTACGGCGATAACGGCGCCATCGTGAAGTTCGGCTCCATGTTCCTGGCTCCCTACGTCAACGCCCGCGTCCACTACGGCCCCGTTGCCCGCGCCGACCTGCTCAAGAAGTACGGCCTCGAGGCTCCCGTGACCCTGGACGAGTACACCAACGTGCTGCGCACCTTCAAGCAGAACGGCGTGGAAGTACCTCTGGCCCTGTGCAACATCTTCTCCCAGAGCGGCTTCTACAACTCCAACTTCCTCTGCAGCGGCTTCGGCGTGACCTGGAACGACTTCCAGCTGGTCGACGGCAAGGTGCAGTACTCCATGACCCTGCCCGGCTACAAAGAGCTGCTCTCCTTCATGAACGGCTGGGCCAAGGAAGGCCTCATCGACCGTGACAGCGTCAACCGCTCTCTGGACGATTGCCTCACCGTGTTCCAGAACGGCAAGGCCGGCATGACCGTGTTCCACAACTCCAACACCACCACCGCCCTGAAGGTTGGCCAGACCATCGATCCCGATTACGAAATCGTCGGCCTGCTGTTCCCCCGCAAGGCTGTGGAAGACCAGCTGACCCTGGCCCGCATCGTGTACTCCCTCAACAGCTGGAGCTGGCAGATCTCCCAGAGCTGCAAGAACCCCGAGCTGGCTGTGAAGTTCATCGACTACCTGCATGACGACGACACCCGCCTGCTGACTGCCTGGGGCACCGGCGACGAGGCCACTCCCACCTTCACCGTGGACGAGAACGGCATGCGCACCTTCACCGATTTCATGTACGAGAACCCCAAGTACGACTTCACCACCGCCCGTCAGCTCTACACCCTCAACACCTTCCAGGTGCAGTATGACGACATGATGGAGCGTCAGCAGTACTATCTGCCCCAGCAGCTGGCCAACTGGGAGAGCTGG
>JAQXJZ010000076.1 GCA_029009515.1 bacterium | reverse complement strand
GGCGCTGCCCTTTGGAAACCCGCTTAAGGGCCATTGGCCCTTAAGAATCCCGGTTTTGAGGCCGTTTTACGGCCGCAAGGGAGATGGGTTGTTGTTTTGTGCAGCATCTTATTGATTATAACACCTGTCAAATGTCACGGCAATGCCTTCATTTTCTTGACAGTTGGGCATGCAGCGGATATGATGAAGATAACCCCATTTGATACAGGGAGGATATGCAAATGAACATTGCCGTTGCTGGCGTTGGATATGTTGGTTTGTCCATGGCCGTGCTGCTTTCGCAGAGGCACAGCGTAAAGGCTGTGGACGTGATTGCCGAAAAGGTGGATATGCTCAACCGCCGCATTTCGCCCATTCAGGACGTGGAGATCGAGCAGTATCTGAAGGAAAAGACGCTGGATCTCACCGCCACGCTGGACGCTGAGAGCGCCTACCGCGATGCTGCGCTGGTCATCATCGCCACGCCCACCAATTATGACACGCACAAAAATTACTTCGACACCTCTTCCGTCGAGGCGGTTATCTCCATGGTGGAAAAGATCAACCCCGAGGCGGTGATGGTGGTCAAATCCACCATTCCCGTCGGCTTTACCGAGCGCATGCGCCGGGAGCATCCGGGGGTGAAGCTGCTGTTCAGCCCGGAATTCCTGCGCGAGGGTCACGCTCTGTACGACAACCTGCACCCCAGCCGCATCATCGTGGGCGTGCCGGAGGGCAGCGAGGCGCTGGAAGAGGCGGCGCACGCATTTGCGGACATCCTCAAGGAAGGTGCGCTGGACGAGAACGTGAACGTGCTGTTCATGCGCCCCACCGAGGCGGAGGCGGTCAAGCTGTTTGCCAACACCTATCTGGCGCTGCGCGTGAGCTTCTTTAACGAGCTGGACACCTACGCCGAGGTGCGCGATCTGGACACCCGCGCCATCATTGAGGGCGTGTGTCTGGATCCCCGCATCGGCAGCCATTACAACACCCCCTCCTTCGGCTACGGCGGCTACTGCCTGCCCAAGGACACCAAGCAGCTTCTGGCCAATTACGATCAGGTGCCCAACAGCATCATCGGTGCCATCGTGGACGCCAACCGTACCCGCAAGGATTTTGTGGCCGAGCGCATCCTGATGAAAGCCGGATTCCCGCAGAAGCACGACGCCGTGGTGGGCATCTACCGCCTCACCATGAAGACCGGCAGCGACAACTTCCGCCAGTCCTCCATTCAGGGCGTGATGAAGCGCATCAAGGCGCAGGGCGTGCCCGTTGTGGTGTACGAGCCCGCGCTCAAGGACGATCATTTCTTCAACAGCCGCGTCATCCGCGATCTGGATGAGTTTAAGCAGATGTGCGACGTCATCGTGGCCAACCGTCAGGACGGCAGGCTGGACGACGTGGCAGACAAGGTGTACACCCGCGACCTGTACCGGAAGGATTGATGGGAATGACGAAGCGTTTCTGGATGCTGCTTGTGTGCCTGCTGCTGGCCTGCGGTGTGGCCTTGGCTGAGTGTGCCATCTGCGGCGGCGACAGCGTGTGCGACACGTGCAATGGCAATGGTTACCTGTTCATGCAGGCCTACGGCTCTGACGAGCAGCTGAAGGTGGCCTGCACCGGCGGCTGTGACAACGGCCGCTGCCCCGACTGCGCCCCGCCCTGCGATGTGTGCGGCGGCGACCAGAAGTGCGACGTATGCGGCGGCCTTGGCTATCTCATCCGGCAGGCGTACGGCTCCGGCGAGGACGTGAAGGTGGCCTGCACGGGGGAAAGCTGCGCGGATGGGGCTTGTGTGGTGTGCGTGCAGGTGGCTGCCGACGGGGCGTATGTATTTGCAGATGCTGCGGTGGAGAGAAACGCGCGCTATCAACTGAATAAGGCAGAAGGGGAAGGCGTTACTGCGGAAGAACTGGCGGGGTTGACCGAGCTTTCGGTCATGAGCCCGGAAACGCTGAGCGATCTGCTGATGATGCCCAATCTGAAAAAATTGAGAGTCGTTAAAGGAAAAGTCAGCGATTTTTCCCCGATTGCTGCTCTGACACAACTGCAGGAACTGGAACTGAGGGAGACTTACAAGCTTCAGGATCTTTCGGTATTGTCGTCGCTGACCGGACTAAAAAAGCTGGAACTCGATGAAAACAATCACCCCGATCTTTCGCCGCTTGCCAGTTTGAAAGGACTGGAGTGTCTGGCCTGCCACAACAGTAATATTTCAGATCTGACAGGTTTGTCGGCGCTGACCAACTTGAAAGAACTGAGACTCAGCGATAATAACATCGAGGATATCTCTGAACTGAAACCGTTGACGCAATTGCAGGATTTGCAGCTGTACTGGAACGATATTTCTGATATTTCCGCTCTGGCAGGCATGACGCAGCTGAAGAATCTGGGGCTGGAAGGCAACAAGATCCAACGCATCGATGCACTGGCCGGGATGACGCAGATGGAAGAGCTGACGCTGCAAAACAATCAGATTTACGACATCAGCCCGCTTGCAGGCATGACAAAACTGAAGATACTGCGTATCAATAACAACTACCTGCGGGAGATCTCCGCGATCAAACCGCTGGTTTCTCTGGAAAAACTGTTTATAGAGCACAATGCCATCAGGGATTTTTCAGTGCTGGATGAGATGCCCATCGAAGATCGATGGACATATAAGATGAATCAGGATGCCCAAATTCCCGACGATATTCGGGAAATCGCGCCTACGCCAAAGCCCACCTTCCGAACCGGCCTCACCATGGTATCGGATGACAATGGCGGATTCAAGTTTATCAATGTCACCGCCACGCCCGCCCCCACTCTGCCTGAACCGCCCACCATCGACCTGATGGCCATCCTGGCCGAATCGCAGGCTGAGCGCGAAAAGGAAAACACCATTTCTTTCGAAGTGTGGCTCATGATGGACGACACGCTGTGGTCGTACGAGGTGGAAACCACGGAGCCTGTTCTGCTGGATGCGCTGATCGATGAAAAACTGATTGGCGGCGAGTACGTTTCGTGGGGCTTCAATGTGACCCGCGTGGATGACATTGAGGCGAAGGGGAACGAGTACTGGACCATTGAGGAGTACAACTTTGCGCGCGGCGAGTTTGAATCCATGCAGGATTCCATCACCACGCACAGGGTGCAGGACGGCGACCGCTACGGCTTCCGCCTGATCCGATGACCAATGCAGGGAGGAAACACGCCATGAAAAAGCGTTTTGGGATGCTGCTTGTGTGTCTGCTCATGCTGACATCCGTCGCCATGGCTGAGTGTGCCGTGTGCGGCGGCGACGGCGTATGCGACGAATGCGGCGGTCTTGGCTACGTGACGATGAAGGCTTACCAGTCGGATGAGCAGATCAAGGTCATCTGCACCGGTGGCTGTGAAAACGGCGTGTGCACCGCATGTGCGCAGACCGTGGAGGCCTATGCCTTTCAGGATAAGAATGTGGAAAAAGCCGTGCGCGCTCTGCTTGGCAAGCAGGACGGGCAGGCGGTGACGCTGGAGGAAATCCAGACCATCACGGCGCTGGATCTGTCCGGCGCAGGGGTGAGGCATCTGAGCGACGTGTGCCGCATGGTGGCGCTGCAGGAGCTGAACCTCAGTGATAACAATCTCAAAAGCCTGCCGCCGCTGGACACCCTCACCGAGCTGCGCACGCTTAACCTGAGCGGCAACCGGCTCACCAACTTTGCCTGCCTCCAAAAGCTGGGTAAGCTGGAAACGCTGGATATCACCGGCAATCTGGTGCGCGACCGCTCGGTCATCAACGCGCTGCCTGCGCTTCAAAACCTGATCACCGAGGTGGTCACGCCTGCGCCCGCAGCTACGCCCGCGCCCAATGGCATGTTCCTTCGCCGCGGCGAAAAGGCGAAACCCGCCGGCGATACCCTCACCATCGAGGTGATCATCGGCAGCGAAACGCGCACCCACACCATCACCACCACCGGAACCAGCGTGCTGGATGCGCTGCTGAACGCGCACCTCATCAGCGGCGAGGAAGTGGCCTGGGGCTACAACGTGACCATGGTGGACGGCGTGGTGGCCAACTACAACGCCAAAGGCGAATACTGGGTCATTCTGGAATACGTGAACGGCCAGTACGAATCCATGGCGGATTCGCTTGCCAACCGCAAAGTGCGTGACGGCGATCGCTACGCCTTCAGCCTCATGGACTGATTTTTTCCATCAAAAAAGCCTGTGAAACATTGCGTTCGCAGGCTTTTTTGCATGCCCGGAATCAGCTTGCTGACTCCTGCTGCTTTTTCAGCATCTGGTTGAGTTTTGCGGTTTTTTGCTTTGTGACGCTGTAGATGATCACCCAGATCACCAGATAGCCAATGACAAACACGGCGGTGAATACCAGCAGCGGCGTCAGCCCCTGCTGCAGCCAGCCATTGAGCAGGTAGACCGCCAGATAGCCAGCGTACAGCACACCGCCGTGGATGAGAATGGCCAGCATCAGGGGCAGGCGCTCCATCTGATAGACGGCATTCATGCCGCCTGCGATGAAGGAAAGTGCGGTCAAAGAGAAAATGCCGAGGCACACTTCATCCACGGTGAGGGTTTCCACGCCGTGCTGTTTCAGCACCAGATAGAGCACGGCCAGCACGATGGGGCCCAAGCCGCAGGCCACCAGACCGCGGCGGAGGAATTCCAGCGCAAACTTCTTCATTTTCCTTCATACCTCCTTCGGATTTCCGCAAAGCAGCGCCGGGACACATACTCCCGGTATCCGCACCGGAACACCGCATCCACGCCGCCGCTGAAAGCTGCATCGAACCGCTGAATGCGGTGCTCGTTGGCCAGCGTGGATTTGTTGATGCGGATAAAGTAGGAGGGCAGAATGGCTTCCAGATCGCGCAGCCGGTCCGGAATGCGGCAGCGCTCGCCGTCGGCAGCGATGGCGATCACCTTGCGGTTCAGAATGGTGATGCATTCAATCTCGGAAAAAGCCAGCCTGCGCATGCCATCCTCCGTATAACCCATCAGGCTGTCCGCGCCGGAAAAGCTGCGCACAAGGTTTTCAATCTGCTGGGTCAGGGAGGAGGGAGCATGCACGATGGCAATGATCTCCTCTTCCGCGTTTTTGTCTATGGTCAGTCGGTATTTCATCGCGGCAGCTCCTTACTGCTTTTTCATCTGCCCAAGGAAGCAGAACACAGCCAAAGCTGTGACACCTATACTATACAGCAAAACGGGCCAGCTGTGTGCAGCAGAAAGCGCAAATTGTCCGCCCAGAAGCGCTTTTTCCATTTCCACCGCGTGCACAAAGGGCAGCGCATGGGCAATTTTTTCAAACCATCCGCCCACCAGCGTCAGGTCAAACCACACGCCGGACAGCCATGCCGACAGGTTGGTCAGCAGCGCGCCGCACACGCCGCCCACCTGTTTTACGCCCAGTAGGCTTCCGCACAAAAGACCCAGCGCAATGTTGAAAACCGCCATGGGGAGGATGCCCGCCGCAGCATACAGGATGTTCACGCTCACGTTGAGCCCAAGCGCGATGGCGGCCAGATAGCAGATCGCCGTCTGTCCAAGGGCGATGGGCAGCAGCGGCAGCATGTAGCCAAGGATGAAGTCAACGCCCTTGAGCGGCGTGGTGTACAGCCTTTGCAGAAGGGCACTTTCGCGGTCGCGGGCAACCAGCGTGGCCGAAAACAGCGTCATGAACGAAAGGCCGAATACCGTGATGCCCGGGGTCAGCGAGCTGATTTCGAACAGGCTGACCGGGATGCTGGACTGCAGCGCGCTCAAAAGAAACAGCAGCACCAGAGGAAAGCCCAGCCCGAAGGCGAGGTTGATGGGATCGCGCAGGATTTCTTTGGCGCATCGTTTGGCAAACGTCAGCATTCTCATCTTCAGCCCTCCTTCACAATGGCGACAAACGCCGCTTCAAAATCATCGGTTCCGGCCAGCTGCATGAGCTCCTGCGCCGTTCCGGCTGCCAGCAGATGGCCGTCCTTCATCACGCCGATGCGGTCGGAGAGCGCCTCGGCCTCCTCCAGATAATGCGTGGTCAGGATGATGGTCGCCCGGCCCTTCAGCGCGCGGATCACGTCCCACAGGTCGTGCCGCGCAATCACGTCCAGCCCGAGCGTGGGCTCGTCCAGAAACAGAATCTGCGGCTCGCTGATGAGCGCCATGGCGATGCTCACGCGCCTCTGCCAGCCGCCGGACAGCTTGCCTGCCTTGCGGCCAAGTACGCTTTCCAGCGCAAAGGCCTGGCAGAGTTCGCTGACTTTGGCTTGGGTTTTCTCTTTGGGAAAGCCATGGATGCCGCAGATCAGCTCCAGATTTTCCTTGACCGAAAGATTGGGCGCAACCGCTGTCTCCTGAGGCGATACGCCGATGAGCCGTTTGACCTTCTCCGGCTCCTTCCCAATGCTGAATCCGCCCACCATCGCGTCCCCACCGGTGGGTTTGGTGAGACAGGAAAGCATTCGGATGGCGGTGGTCTTGCCTGCGCCGTTCACGCCCAAAAGCGCAAACAGCTCGCCCTGCTGAATGCTCAGCGTCAGTCCGTCTACCGCCGTTACCTCTTTGTACTTCTTTGCAAGCGCCTTTGCTTCAATGGCCTGCATCTTTCCGCGCCTCCATTTCCATCTGATTTGCGGATCTCATGATAGCAGATTTAAGCGCGGAAATGTGCGTTTTTGTCTGTTCGGTCATTTTGGATGCCTGAACGGTTCCGGGAGCGGGCAAACCTTGTGGCTGCGGGCTTTTTTCGTTGACATGCAAGGGAAAAAAGACTATGATAATATAGGTATTATACTGCCATTACTGTGCTTACAGAAGGGGATTGCCAATGAAGCTCATCATTCAGATTCCGTGCTACAACGAGGCCGAAACGCTCAAGGTGGCGCTGGACCATCTGCCCAAACACATCGACGGCATCGACCAGATCGAAGTGCTCATCATCAACGACGGCTCCACCGACGCAACCGTGCAGGTTGCCCGCGAATGGGGCGTGAACCATATCGTGACCTTCAAGCAGAACAAGGGTCTGGCCCGCGGCTTTATGGCGGGCATCGACGCCTGCCTGCATCTGGGCGCGGATATCATCGTCAATACCGACGCCGACGACCAGTACTGCGGCGCGGATATCGAAAAGCTGGTGCGCCCCATCCTCGACGGCAAGAGCGACATCGTCATCGGCGAGCGCCCCATCGACGAGACGGAGCATTTCAGCAAGAAGAAAAAGATGTTCCAGCACCTGGGCAGCTGGGTGGTGCGTCAGGCCTCCAACACGGACATTCCCGACGCGCCCAGCGGCTTCCGCGCCTACAGCCGCGAGGCCGCGCTGCGCCTGAACGTGATCAACGAATACACCTACACGCTGGAAACCATCATTCAGGCCGGCTGGAACAAGACCGCCATGACCAGCGTGCCCATCCGCACCAATCCGGAACTGCGCCCCAGCCGCCTCTTCAAGAGCATGTGGCGCTACATGAAGCGCTCCTCCACCGTCATTCTGCGCTCCTTTGCCATGTACAAGCCCCTGCGCTTTTTTGGCTACATCGGCGCGGTGTTCTTTGGCCTGGGGCTCATCCTTGGCCTGCGCTTTGTGTGGATCTTCCTGTCCACGGGAAGCGGCAGCGGCCATGTGCAGTCGCTCATTCTGTGCGCTGCGCTGTTGATGATTGGCGTGCAGAGCTTCCTGACCGGCGTGCTGGCGGATATCATCAGCGGCAACCGCAAGCTCATGGAGGATGTGCAGTACCGCGTGCGCAAGCTGGAAATTGACGCCAGCCGGAAGGAGAATGAACAGTGAAAGCCATGATCTGCTTTACCCACCCGGCGTGGGTGCACCAGTTTCACCACATCCTGTGGCGCATGCGCGACCGCGGCGATGAGGTGATGGCCTTTGTGGCGGAGAAGGACGGCAACTCCAAGCTGCTGGATTCCTACGGCATTCCCTACATCCGCTGCGCTCAGTCCACCGGCAAGAACCCGGTGGAAAAAGCCTTTCTGTTCCTGAAGCTCTCCGCCCAGTTTTCGCTGGCTGCGCTGCGCTTCAAGCCCGATATCATGATCGGCCGCGCCGCGCCCATGCTGGCCGTGGCCAGCTGGATCAGCGGCAAGCCGCACATCGTGTATGAGGACACCGAGGTGAGCAAGTTCAGCCTGCGCATCTGCAAGCGGCTGTCCACCAAGATCCTCACGCCCCGCACCTTCCTCACCGATCTGGGCCCCTGTCAGGAGCGTCTGGACACCTACAAGGAGCTGTTCTACCTGCATCCCTCCGTGTTCACGCCGGACAAGCAGAAGCTGCGCGACGTGGGCTTCAACCCGGATGAGGAATACATCCTCGTGCGCTTCGTGGCGTGGAACGCCAGCCACGACATCGGCAAGAAGGGTCTGGACGACGCGGGCAAGGTGGCGCTGGTGAAGAAGCTGTCGAAGTACGGCCGCGTATACGTCAGCTCCGAAGGCGAAGTGCCGGACGAGATCAAGCCCAATCTGCTCAAAACGCCTTATGAGCTGGTGCACCATGTGCTGGCCTTTGCCAAGCTGGTGTACTCCGAGGGCGCGACCATGGCGAGCGAAGCCGCCGTGCTGGGCACCCATGCCCTGTACGTGAACACCATCGTCTCCGGCTCTACCCGCGAGCAGCAGGAGCGCTTCCAGCTTTTGTACTGCTTCAATGATCAGGAAGGCCGCTACGAAAAGGCCGATCAGAAAGCCATCGAGCTTCTGGAAACGCCGGATCTGGTGGAATTGGGCCGCCAAAAGCAGGCAAAGCTGCTTTCTGAAAAGGTGGATATCAACCAGTATTACATGGATGAAATGGACCGTCTGGCAAAGGCCGGGAGGAAAGGCTGATGACGTGGCTGGACGTGGGCAACGGCTGGCGTAATATCTACCTGCTCAGCTGCATGGTGCAGATGGGCGCGCTGGGCTGCCTGTTTGCCGCGCGCGGATGGTTTTCCAAAAGCCGCACGGCGTGCTTCCTGACGGGTGTGGCCGCCACGCCGCTGGTTCAGTATCTGTGGACGCTGCTGCTGGCGGCTGTGTGGCCCCATGCGCCGCGGATGGTGTACATCGGCGCGCTGCCTGCCATGGGCGCTGTGTGCGCGCTGGTGATGGGCGTTGTGCGCCTGCGCCATCTGAAAGAAAAGCTTTCGCAGCTGCTGGCTTATGTGAAAAAACTGGTGCGCTTTGACAAGCCTGCGCTTGCCGCGCTGTGCTTTGCGCTGTGCCTGGCCATGCTGATTGGCCCGGCGTGCGTGCGCTTTATGTCCAGCATGGACTCCATCTCTGGCGGCGACGCGGGCGAGTATATGGCGCTGGGTCAGCGCTTCTGCGAGGACAGAAGCCTTGGGAATCTGCTGGAGAAGGAAGAAACCGTGGGCCATTTCCGCGGTCACAGCCATTTCCCGTCGCTGGAATTGTACATGAGCTACGGATTGTTCCACACGGACGGCGAGGTGGGCTATCCGCACGACAAGGCGGCGTTCACCGGCCTTGGCATGCTCATCTTCTACGCGGGCGCAGCCTATCTGGCGCTGCTGCTGCACTTCTGCCGCGAAAAGAAGGTTTGCGTGCTGCTGGGCACGGTGCTGTTCAACCTTGTGCCGGAATTGTACTGGTCGGTGGCCGGCGCGCCCCGCGACATCTGGCGCATCCTTGCGCTTTTGTGGGCGGCATTGGCATTTTCCGGGCTTAAGGAAGACGGAAACTGGAAACAATATCTGGGCAAGCTCGGGTGGGTATTCGCCCTGTGCTTCACCGTGATGAGCACGCATGTGGTGTGCTTTGTGGTGCTGCCCTTCATCGTCATCGCGTGGGTGCTGTGGAGGTTCCTGCACGCGGGCCTCACCAGCTATGCCGGCGCGTGGCGCGCGCTTCTGCGCAGCGTGGGTCTGGCCTTTGCCGGAGCCATTGGCACGGTTGCCGCGTTTGCGGGCAACATCTGGTGCTTTGTCAAATGGGGCGAGATGAGCCCGTGGCGGCTGATGACCACCTTCACCGATGCGCCGTGGTACGACATGTACATGGACATCGAGTACAAGCTGGATGAAACCACCACGCACCTGAACTTCTTCGAAGCCAAGGATTCCATCCTCATGGGCTACGCTACGCCCATTGGTACCTGGGGCTGGCGGCTGGCGCTGATCGCCATGGCTGCTGTGATCGTGTGCCTGATCGTCAAGCGCGTTGCCATGCGCAGGCAGGCGCAGGAGATCCGCCGCAATGCGGACGGCGCGGTGGCTGTGTGCCTCTTTGATCACGGCTTCGGCGCAAAGCTGGCCTCGGAGACGGGCCTGTGCGCGCTTTTGTGCCTGCTCACCCTTGCGCCCATGACCGGCATTCTGGACAGCCCGCTGTACAGCTTCTCCGGCTCGTTCCTGAAGCTGCCGCGCTACACGCTGCAGTGGTTCATGCTGTGCAATGTGATGATCTGCGCAACGCTGTCGGCGCTCATCGACCTGTGGCCGGGCGTCATCCGCCGCGTGAAGAAGCTGAGCGATGCGGCATGGGTGAAAACGCTGCCTGCGTGGCTGTGCGCCGCGCTGTGCCTTTTTGCCATGGTGAAGGGCACCAACCAGACCGGCTACACCAACACCTTCTACCGCAACAGCCGAAACGTGATGGAAAGCCAGAGCATCCTGCTGGACAACAGCTTCCGCGCGCGCTACGGACTGCTGATGGACGTGGCGGAGCATGTGGCGGAGGATGAGAAAATCCTCATTACGCGCGTGGGCTATCAGTACCCGCTGCGCGGCAAGGGCTACCTGCTCACGTCCAATCCCATCGTGCCGCTGATGAACCTGCCCCTGGAAGAAGTGGGCGCGGCCATCAGTGAGCTGAACGTGGCGATGCTCGCCACCGAACCCGACTTCTGGGACAACCGCTACTATCCGCTGTCCACGCTGCATGAGTGGCTGATGCAATTGCCGCCGGAGCAGATTGTGGAGACGGAGGAGATGCGGCTGTACCTCATCGATCCGGCTCTTGTGCCTTACGCACAGCCATAAAGGAGGAACCCTATGAACTGTGCTGCTTGCGGCAATCCCATTCCGCAGGGCGCGCAGGCCTGCCCCTATTGCGGCATGCCCGCTGCCCAGCAGCCTGCCAACGTGTATGAGCAGAGCTATACGCAGTACCAGACCGGCGGCTATCCGTCCGGCTATCAGCAGGCGCATGTCTATGGCCAGAAGCCGCAGCGCCCCGGCCTGCTTGCCTCGCTGAGCGAATTGCCGCGCGCCTTTCTGGACAGCTTTTCGCGCCCGGGCGAGGTGCTCTACGGCATGGTGGAGCGCGGCGACCGGCTGAGCGGCCCCATCATGATGGCGCTGGTGCTGGCGCTTACGTTCCTGGCCGGCATGGTCATCATGCGCGGCTTTGTGGGCGTGCTGTTTGAGGCATTCTCCATGATCACCGGCGTGAGCATGGCCGGCACTGCCGCATCCATGAACCAGGGCATCCGCTACATCGCCGGGCGCGTGGCGCCTTCGGTGGGCGGCATAGCGGCGCTGTGCCAACTCATCAGCATGGCCGTGCCCACCCTCGTGTTCATGATCTACATCTGCGTCATCTGCAAGGTCACCTTCTCGTGGGAGCTGGCGCTGGGCTTTCTGGCCATCACCTCTCTCAACACGGCGGCTGCGTCGCTGCTTGCCATGGCGTTTTCGCTCATCAGCCCGTGGCTGTCGCTGCTGCCCATGCTGTGCGGCATGGCGGTGAGCTACACCAAGGCCTGCTGCATGCTCAGCCTCATCATCGCCCGCCCGGAAAGCGAGCTGATGCCCGCCAAGCTGGTGTGCACGGTGGTATCCGTCTTTGTGACGATGGCGCTGGCCGGCACGGTGGGCGGCCTGCTGATGAACGGCGTGATGCGGCGCATCTTTGTGCTGCTTGGCAGCGTGGGGTCCTTGATTTGAAGAAAGCAGTCATCCTTGCGGCGGCAGCGCTGGTGCTGCTGCTCGGCGGCCTTTGGTGGCTGAATCAGCCCCTGCAGATGGAGCATCCATCCGTCCAACTGCTGGCCGCAGCCGAAGGGCTGGACGAAAGCGTGATTGAAGCCAGCCTCGACACGGAGGGCCGCACCCTCAGCGTGCAGCACACCCTGCGGCTGAAAAACCGCACCGGGCAGGCGCTGGATGCAGCCGTGCTGCGCACGTGGCCCAACGCCTTCCAGAGCCTTGAAACCACGCCCTGTTCCGATCAGGACTACCCCGGCGGATTTTCCACCGGCGCGCTCACCATGGCGCATGCGCAGGTGGATGGACAAACCGCTTTGCACCGTTATCTGGATGAGGGCAAAACCCTGCTCAGCATTCCCGTATCAGGCGGCTGGCAGCCGGATGCGTGGGTGGAAATCACCCTGCGCTACACCGTCACGCCGCCGCGCGCGGCTTATCGCTTCGGCGTGTGGGATGGCGTGTGGGCCTTTGGCAATGCATTTGCCGTTCCCGCTGTGTGGGAGGATGGCGCGTTCCGCGCGGATGAGTACGTCCCCGTGGGCGATCCCTTTGTGAGCGGCTGCATGAACTACGACGTGACCGTCACCGTGCCCGGGGGATACCGCTGCGCAGCCAGCGGCTACGCGGAAGCCGACGGATCGGCGTACCATTTTGTGTCGCCCGCCGTGCGCGACTTTGCGCTGGTTATCTCCGACCGGTTTGAAACGGCGCAGGCGAAGCAGGACGGCGTGCTGATCACCGCCTTCGGCCTGAATCAGGCGCAGGCAAAGGACATGCTGCGCTATGCCAGGAAGGCGCTGAAGATCTATTCCGATCGCTACGGCGCTTACCCCTACCAGAGCTACAGCGTGGCGGCCGTTCCCTTTGCCCACGAGGGCATGGAGTATCCGCAGCTGAGCATGATCGGCGCAGCGCTCACCGAGCGCAGGCTGGAATACGCCATCGCGCACGAAACGGCGCACCAGTGGTGGTACGCCGCGGTGGGATCGGACGGATGGGATCAGCCATGGCAGGACGAGGCCCTGTGCGAGTTCAGCCTGCTGGAATATGCCGAAGCTGTCTATGGCGCTGGCGAGCGCAGCGATCTGGAATACAGCCGGGCCGAAAGCGCCATGCGCGTGACCGTGCCTGCGGGCGTGGCTGCCGGATCGCCGCTGGGCGATTTTGCGGACATGGAGGAATATGTGCTGCTGGCATACCATCGCGGGCTGGCCTGCCTGTGCGCGCTGGACCGCACCATTCCCGGCGGGCTGGACGGCTTCCTGCGCGACTATTATCAGGCGTACGCCTTCCGCCGCGCCACGCGCACGGATTTTGAACAATTGCTGACCCAAAGCACCGGGGAGGATCTCATCCCCCTGATGCGTGATTATCTGGATACACACATTCTGAACTGACTTACGAAAGGACGAATGATTTCATGAACAGCGCGAGGAAAACCGCCGTTGTCATTCCCGCCTATAAGCCGGACGATCGTCTGCCGCCCTACGTGCAGGCGCTCATCGACGCAGGCGTGGGCAGGATTGTGATTGTGGACGACGGCAGCGGCGAAGAATACCGCGGGCTGTTTGGCCGCATTCCGCAGCACGAAAGCGTGCATATCATCAGCTATGTGCCCAACGGCGGCAAGGGCGTGGCCCTCAAGCGCGGCATGGCCTATGTGCATGAGGAATGCCCGGAGCAGCTCTATGTGGTGACTGCCGACAGCGACGGCCAGCACACCGTGAAGGACGTGCTGCGCATGGCCGACGCCATGGACGAGGACAGCCACGGCCTGCTGCTTGGCAGCCGCGATTTCACGCAGCCGGACGTGCCCTTCAAGAGCCGCAACGGAAACCGCATCACCTCCACCGTGTTCAAGCTGCTCTACGGCCAGTGGGTGTCTGATACGCAGACCGGCCTGCGCGGCTTTGCGCGCGAGCTTTTGCCCATGATGATCGCCGTGAAGGGCGACCGCTATGAGTACGAGATGAACGTGCTCATCGAGTGCGCACACCAGCGGGTGGAAATGCGCGCCCTGCCCATCCAGACTGTGTACGAGAACAACAACGAGGGCAGCCACTTCCGCGCCGTGCGCGACAGCGCCCGCATCTACAGCGTGATTCTGGCCGGTTTCTTCCGCTTCATCGGCGCATCGCTGATGAGCTTTGTGGTGGATTATCTGCTCTACCTGCTGTTCAACAACGTGCTACGCGTGGCTGTGCCCGTGCTGGCCGCGGTGAGCCGCATCAGCATTTCCACGGTGGCGGCGCGCCTGCTGTCCGGCGTGTTCAACTTCACCATGAACCGCAAGTTCGTTTTTAAGGACGACGGCGCGGTGAAGAAGAGCTTCCCGCGCTATCTGGTGGTGTTCTTCATGAACATGGCTCTCTCCGCGCTACTGACCAGCGCCCTGCACACCTGGCTGGGCGTGAGCGAGAACGTGATCAAGGTTCCGGTGGATATTCTGCTGTTCTTTGTAAGCTACACGGTGCAGCAGCGGTGGGTGTTCCGCAAGGGCAGGGGCTGAGCCCCTGCACCCCACACCGCTTCGCGGGCGTTGACGCGTTTGTTTGGGGCTGCGTCCTTTGACCGCCCCTCCCCGGAAGGGGTCGGGGCTCGCTTGCGTGCGGAAATAAAAAAGCCAACTGTCTGCAATAGACAGTTGGCTGTATGGATTATCTGAGCGCCTTGGGAATGCACTCCTCCGTCTGATGCGTGCACTCCGCGCAATTGCCGCCGCAGTGGCTGAGCTGCACGTTCTCGCCGAGAATGTACATCTGCACCGCGCCGTTCGCCTCGCCATCGGCGATGAAGCCGTACTTGGCAAAGAACGGCGCCACATCCGCCGGGCACTCCAGACGGATCACCGACGCGCTGTGCGTGAGCGCCTTGAACAGCAGCAGCCTCACCAGCAGATCGCCAAAGCCGCGGCCGCGCTCGTTTTCCAGCACGCCCACGTCGCCCAGACGGAACGCGCCATCCGCCCACCACAGACGGGCGGAACCCACCGGCACGCCTTCCTCATGCACAATCACCTGCTGCGCCATGGCGTCCAGCGCGTCCTCGCCGCGGCCAAACACCTGTTCACGAACGGAAAGCGGCAGCGCAATATCGCTGCCCATGGGAAACCAGCGGCCCTGTACCATAACCATAACCTCCTGAAAGGATGAAAAAAATACCATGGAACATGAAAAGATTGAACGAATCAACGAACTGGCCCGCCTGGCCAAAGAGCGCGAACTGACCCCCGAAGAGCATACCGAGCGCGCGGCTCTGCGCAAGGAATACCTGGACGGATTCCGCGAGAACATGCGCCAGGTGCTGGAAGGCATCAAGCTGCAGCGCCCCGATGGCACCCTCGAGCCCCTGCAAAAGAAACAGGACAAGCACTGACAGCTTGCCCAACACTACTACAATACCATAAAGATTACCAAAATTCAAGCACAAAATTTTTGCAAAAAGGATTGTTTTGGGCTTGCTTTTCGGGTATAATAAGGCCAAGCCAAGAGGAAAACAGGAAACGAAACAGTTGCTTCCCATCGCGCGGGTTTTGCCCGCCGCATGCTGTGATGACACGGCGGTGAGAGTGCAAAGGCACCTTGACAGGCAGCGTGCGATGTTTCCGGAAAGCCAATATCCTCCTGGCGCCGGAAAGACGCTGTAAAGAAAGCGTCGGGAAACCAAGCAAAGAAAGAGGGGCGATACCGTTGTACTGCGACGATCAGATCATGGGCGGCTCTGCCGCCGAAGAAGAACTCCAGGACCTCATCGAAGGCGTTGATGAGGACGGTAACACTGTTCTGCTGCAGGTCGAGCGCTATTTCTTCTACAACGGTGAAGAATACGTTGTGCTGGGCGACGCCCACGTAGACGACTGCGACTGCGAAGACGAAGAGTGTGACCATGACCACGAGGAAGACGAGCCTGAAGCCGTGAACCTTTACATCATGAAGGTTGTGGAAACGGAACAGGACGGCGAAGAGATGGAAGAATTCCTTCCCGTGGAAGACGAAGACCTGCTCGAAAAGCTGATTGAAGTGGTTCAGGCTGATTTTGCAGCCGATGAGGCATTTGACGACGAGTAATGTCACACCGTGAGTGGCAGAGTAACTCCGAGAGCTTTTTCCCAAATGAATGGTTTTTTCCCTGTAAGCGATTGCAACATCGTTCAATATAGAAGGAAGATTCCCCATTCGGGCAGGCGGGAAAACTGAATAACAAACAAAATCCCCGGACGGCCATGACCGTCCGGGTTTTGTGTTACCGTTTGATGCGGTTTTGGAAGGGCAGCAGCACCGCGCACACAATCACGCCACTCACGCCCTGTACAATGTTGGGAATCACCGCGCCCAGCGCGGCAGCCAGCCCGTAGCCCAGCACCAGCCACTCCGCCACAAAGTAGCCCAGCACCATCACTGCTTCCGCCAGCACCAGCCAGCAGAGTGTGATGGGCAGGGGGCGGGATTTGGCAAAGGCCTTGACCGCCACAAAGGCAACCGCGCCCTTGATGACAAACGTGGGCAGGATGTACATGGTGTAGCCGCCCAAAAGGTCCGCCAGCATGCTGCCGATGGCTGCGGCAGCAATGGCAGGCGTACCCAGCAGCGCCGCGCCCAGCAGGATGAAGCCATCTCCCAAATGGATGTAGCCCTGTGTGACAGACACGGGAATTTTGAAAAATGCGGTGGCCGCAAACACCAGCGCGGCCATCATGCCGCCATAGGCAAGCGAAGTGATATGCTTTGTTTCCATAGGTTTACAGTGTCGCCTCCAGTTCCATCAGGTGACATTCCTCTTCAGCGGCAATCCGCAGAAGCGCCTTCCTGGCTTCGTCACTCTGAGCAGCATTGGCAAACTCGCGGTATTTCTGCACGGAGGTGCGTTCGGCGGCGGCAGCCAGCTCGAGCATGCTGCTCACGTCCTTGAACAGCCCCCTGCGCGCGGCGCCCATCAGGCCGCCGTCAAACAGGATGCCCTCGGCCACGGCGTCCAGCGACAGGCGCTGCTCGTCGTCCGCATCCAGCCCCTTGTAGAGCGTGCGGAAGTGGCACAGATGCCCCTGCTCGTCCTTGAGCATGTTCTGAATGCCGGCATACAGCGGCTCCTGTTCGCGGCCCATCTGCTGCATCACCTGCAGAGCGCGGGTGTAGAACTGCACGGCGGTGCTTTCCATTTCACAGGCGATGTACAGCGCCTCCTGTTCGGTGCGAATCTGCATGTTTGTTTACCTCTGTTGTATATTGGGATCAGGAAAAAAACCGCCTATGTGCCTTGGCAGCGCATGGGCGTGGGATGCGTCTTACTTGTCCGCCAGATAGGCGTTGAGCTTTTCCACCAGCTTGTCGGCGTCGGCGCCGTGAGCAGCGCAGGCGTCAGCAATGGCTTCGGCCACAGCGTGGGGGCAGCCCAGACAGTGCATGCCGAACTCCATGAAAATACGGGCGGTGCCGCGGTCCATGTTCAGAACCTGGCCGATAGACATCTGCTTGTTGACAGTCATCTTCAAAGACTCTCCTTCCTTATGTTCCATAACCGGAATCCAGTTTATCTTACCACCGCGGCGATGGGTTGTCAACCAAGGGCGGCTGTTTTCATTTTCCCCCAAATCCGCCGTGCGCTGCTTGCATATCTTGGCGAATTAGGGTACAATAAAGTATCATGGAACGCGACCGCCCACATTGGGCTGTCGGGAAAGGATGATCGATCCATGCATGTATTCCACCCGCCGCAGAGTGTGAACGGTCTGCCGCCGGAAAACACGTTTTACGTGGCCGACAGCGCCAATATGACCGTCGCGGATGGGTTTTTGATCCATACATACCACCCGTATCTGTTCCCGGATCGCCCCATCAATCTGTTTATGAACATCCGCTCCAAGGGCCCCGGCCGCGACATGCTCATGGGCGCGCTGCTGGCCCGCGCACAGCAGCTGCGCGAGCAGACCCCGCAGATGAAGGCCCGCCTGTTTGCCCAGGTGAGCCCGCAGGACACGGCCATGCTTTCCTTCTACATGGAAAGCGGCTTTGACGCCAACGACGCGCTGGATGTGGTGAAGCTGGGCGTGCCCAATGCCCGTCCCGCCGCGCCCATGGGCTACGACATGGGCTATGTTCCGCTGCAGAACCCGGCGGATCAGCAGGGCTTCCTGATGCGCATGAACGCCTACCGCCTGGATGCGTGGCAGCCGCAGATGCTGCAGCGCTACATGAGCTTTCCGCACTTCATTGCGCTCTACATCAGCCGCGGCCCCGAAGTGGTGGGCGAGATTGCCTTCACCGGCGACGGCCAGGCGGCCAAGCTGATCGGCCTGTATGTGGCGCCCAACTACCGCCGTCTGGGTCTGGCCAAGTCGCTGATTGCGGCCGGCATGAAGGTGCTCAGCGAAAAGGGCGTCAACCATGTGGAGGCGGACGTCATCCGCCGCAACGACCTGCAGCGCATGCTGGCAAGCAGCTGCGGCGCCACCTTCGTGCGCACCGCGTGCTATTATCCGGGACTGAACTATGACTGATTATCAGCTCATCCGCTCCAAAAGGCGCACCCTCTCCATCGGGATAGACGGAGAGGGTGCGCTTGTTGTTCGTGCGCCCATGCGCATGCCCAAACGGGACATTGAGACCTTCATCCGCGAAAAGGAAGGCTGGATTGCGCAAAAGCAGGCGCTGGTGCGCGAGCGTCTGCAGAAGGCGGATGCCGCGCAGCTGGCAGACGGAGCGCAGGTGCCTTTCCGGGGTGGAACGCTCACAATGCGTCTGGAAGCCTGCAAACGCGCCTTCGACGCGGAGGGTATTCTGCATCTGCCCAAGGGTGAAGAACCGCTGAAACACGCCTTGAAATGGCGCACAGAGCGCGCCAGACAGCTCATCGTGCCAAGAGTGGACGAGTGGGCGCGGGCGACCGGGCTGAGGCCGGAGAAGATCGCCTTCGGAAATGCGCAGAAGCGCTGGGGCAGCATGTCCAGCCTCCGATCGCTGCGGCTGAACGCGGCGCTCATCCACGTGCCGCCGCAGCTGTGCGATTACGTCATCATCCACGAGCTGTGCCACATGGTTCATCCGGATCATTCGCCGGCGTTTCATGCGCTGGTGCGCAGCATCCTGCCGGGCGCAGACGCCCTGCGCGCCCAGCTGAAGGGCTGGAGCTACGTGCTTTCCATGTGGAGGTAGGGGAGCGTTACTCCTCTTCCTTGTTTTCCACCACGCTGTCCACAGCGCTTTTGACGTTGCGGGCAGCGTTTTGCATTACCTCGTCAAAGCTGCCGCCAAAGTCGGGATCGTTGCGCACAACGCTGAAGCGGTAGCCCAGCGCCAGCGCGGCGATCAGACCGGCCACAGCCACCCACGGCGCGCTGCCCACCGCCAGCAGCGAGAAAATCAGCGACAGGTTGATGATGACGGTATCGTCCTTGTGCACCTTCACCCTTGTGCGGTACAGCGCACTGAACCAGCCGTTCTTTCCATTCAGATGTTCACTCATATGTCATGCCTCCTGTATCTTGTGGTTTGGGGAACGGTTACAGTATATGCCTTTCGGGCGCAGACTGCTTGAGGATGCGCTTGTGCAAAGATGAGAAATGGATGAAAAGCTGCTGAATGAGCACTTATCCACATTTTCCACATGGGCAATTGTGGATAAATACGCTGCGCATGTGGAAAAGTCATGGGAAAACCAAGGAATACATGAGGATAAAAAATATTTTTTTGTGGAAAACTCTGTGGAAAGTGTTACAAACCGTTGTATTTCCGTCACATTCGGCCCTTTTTGTGCGAAGAAAGGCGGTTTTTGCAAACCATATATAGTGTTGACTTATTGGGAACAACACAATATAATGTTATCCGTCGCCAAAATCGACCCCTGTATTTTGGGGTTTTGAGAGCATTAGCAACTATATATCGGGGGAATGGGAAAAATGATCAAGTCTATTAAGAAGCGCGATGGCCGCATTGTGGCGTTCGAAAGGGAAAAGATCGAGCAGGCCATTGAAAACTGCTTCATGGCAAGCGGCACCCGCAAGACGCAGGAGACCGCCAAAGAGCTGACCGATCTGGTCATCGCCGAAGTGCAGCGTGACGAAAACCTGCCCGACGTGCCCGGCGTGGAGCAGATTCAGGACACGGTGGAGCGCGTGCTGATTGAAAAGGGCTTTGTGCGTTCCGCCAAGAGCTACATCCTCTACCGCGCCGAGCGCAGCCGCGTGCGCGAGATGAACACCCGCTTGATGAAGACCTTTGAGGACATCGCCTACAAGGACGCGATCGACTCCGACATCAAGCGCGAAAACGCCAACATCAACGGCGATACCGCCATGGGCGCCATGCTCAAGTTCGGCTCCGAGGGCTCCAAGCAGTTCTACGAGATGTACGTGCTGGATCCCCGCTTTGCCAAGGCGCACCGCGATGGTGATATCCATATCCACGATCTGGATTTCTACACCCTCACCACCACCTGCTGCCAGATTGACCTGCTGGACCTGTTCCACAACGGCTTCTCCACCGGTCACGGCGTGCTGCGTGAGCCCAACGACATCTACAGCTATTCCGCGCTGGCCTGCATCGCCATTCAGGCCAACCAGAACGACCAGCACGGCGGCCAGAGCGTGGTCAACTTTGACTACGGCATGGCTCCCGGTGTGAAGAAGACCTACTTCAAGCGCTTCCGCGACAACCTCAGCCGCGCGCTCGAGCTGATGCTGGGTGCTGAGGATGCCCTGGAGACCGCTGTGAAGGTGCTGGAAGAGGCCGAGAAGGCCTGCGGCGAGAAGCCCGCGCTGGCTGTGAGCGAGGCCTTTGACAAGGCGCTCAAGTCTGCTGTGAAGGCCGCCTTTGCCGATGTGACGGATAAGCAGCTTGACCGCATGGTGGACTTTGTGCGCGAGCATGCCGAGAAGGAAACCGACAAGGCCACCTTCCAGGCCATGGAAGCCCTCATCCACAACCTCAACACCATGAACAGCCGCGCCGGCGCGCAGGTGCCCTTCTCCTCCATCAACTACGGCATGGACACCTCTCCCGAGGGCCGCATGGTCATGCGCAACGTGCTTCTGGCCACCGAAGCGGGCCTTGGCAACGGCGAAACCCCCATCTTCCCCATCCAGATCTTCCGCGTCAAGGAAGGCGTCAACTTCAACCCCGGCGAGCCCAACTACGACCTGTACCGTCTGGCCATCCGCACCAGCGCCAAGCGCCTGTTCCCCAACTTCAGCTTTGTGGACGCGCCTTTCAACAAGGTCTACTACAAGGAAGGCTGCCCCGAGACCGAGATTGCCTACATGGGCTGCCGCACCCGCGTGATCGGCAACGTGTACGATCCCGAGCGTCAGATCTGCCCGCGCCGCGGCAATCTGAGCTTTACCTCCATCAACCTGCCCCGCATTGCCATCAAGGCCAAGGGCGACGTGAGCTGGTTCTTTGAAGAGCTGGAGCGCACCATGAACCTGGTGGTGGAGCAGCTGCAGGAGCGCTTTGAAATCATCGCCAACAAGAAGGTGTACAACTTCCCCTTCCTGATGGGCGAAGGCGTGTGGATTGACTCCGAGAAGCTGGACTGGAACGATTCCATCCGCGAGGTGCTCAAGCACGGCACCCTGTCCATCGGCTTCATCGGTCTGGCCGAGACCCTCAAGGCGCTGCGCGGCACGCACCACGGCGAGGATCCGAGCAGCCAGAACCTGGGCCTGGAGATTGTTGGCTTCATGCGCAAGTTCTGCGACGACATGAGCAAGAAGACCGGCATGAACTACACCTGCCTGGCCACTCCTGCCGAGGGCCTCAGCGGCCGCTTCGTCCGCATCGACCGTCAGAAGTACGGCGTGATTGAAGGCGTTACCGATCGCGAATACTACACCAACTCCTTCCATGTGCCGGTGTACTATCCCATCAACGCCTTTGACAAGCTCTCCATCGAGGCGCCCTATCACGCCCTGACCAACGCCGGTCACATCTCCTACATTGAGATGGATGGCGATCCCACCAAGAATCTGGACGCCTTTGAGAAGGTTGTGCGCCACATGCATGACGTGGGCATTGGCTATGGTTCCATCAACCATCCCGTGGACCGCGACCCCGAGTGCGGCTACAACGGCATCATTGGCGATACCTGCCCCAAGTGCGGCCGCACGGAAGGCACGCATGCGTTTGAGCGCATTCGCCGCATTACCGGTTATCTGGTTGGCACGCTGGATCGTTTCAACAACGGCAAGCGCGCGGAAGAGCGTGACCGTGTGAAGCACAGCATTTCATGAGTGAAAGAAAAGCCCCCATCTCCGCTGGTTTGGCGGAGGTGGGGGTTTTTGCTGCTTGTATGGGGAAGGAACAAAGGTACACCGGGACGTTCGTGCACGGGCGCACACATAGGTGCGCCCCTACGATGGTACCGGAGATTGAATTTGTAGCGCAGACAAGTTCAGCTGCCTTGTAGGGGCGCACCTGCGTGTGCGCCCGATGACGTCAACAATCAAAAGTCGCAAGGCCAGTATCGGCGGTCAATCTATTTCTCATTTCTTCCGCTGAAACCCGAACCCTCTGAAATCAAACTGACACCCCGGCAGGAACACAAACGTCACCTTGCACATCCCCTTGAGCACGCGCAGCGGGAAGCGCTGCTCGCCGCAACCGCGCGCAAATGCCGCCAGCTCTGTGATCTCATCGCCAGCCTCGTTCTGAATGCGCACCGTGATGGGATTTTCGCTCAGCTGCGTGCGGCCGTCAATGGTCAGCACCACGTCCTGTGCATCCTCAAAATCCATGCGCTCAAACACCAGCGACACATTGTTGCCAATCTTCTCCACGCCCCATGCGGTGCGCTCGAAGCGGTCGCCGTACACGTGGTCCGCCTCCAGCGCGGAAAGGCGCTCCCATGCGCGGCTTTGGCGGGTGAACGAAAAACCCTTCAGGTGAATTTTGCGCTCCATGGCAAAGCTGATGCTGCGCAGTCCCCTGAGCTTCCGCGGCAGCTTATAGGTTTCCGGCTGGTAGACGTTCCAGCGCATCTGCTTCTGATAGGGCAGCGTGGCCAGCGGTTCGCCGTCCACCAGCATTTCCAGCTCATAGGGCGTGCTGTCCAGCGCAAAGATGGGCAGGGTGATTTCATCCGAGCCGTCGGGGCCGAAATCCACATTGGAGAAGCCGGCCATGCTGCGTCCGTCGCGGGCAAAGGCGATGCCCTTGTCGTTGCCGGGGCTGATTTCGCCGGACGAGAAGTCGTACAGGCCGCCGGTCACAAAGCCGTAGGGATCCAGATTGGGCGTGCCGAAGCCGTCCATGGTGACCTCCATGTGGCTGATGACGCGCGCGTGCTCCGCGCCGTTTGCGCACAGCGCGCGCAGATAGGCCTGTCCATCGCCCGTGGCGCGCACGGTGACGCGGTTTTCCTCCACGGTGAGGCGGGCGCAGATGGAATCGATGGTGGAGGCGTTGGTGATCTGCCAGCGGATTTCCTGCTGCATGGCGTTCTCCGGCAGACAGCGCCAGCGGAAGCTGACCTCGGGATGATCGGGCGTGAGATGCGTGCTGCCGTCCGCAATCAGCTCGATGCGGCGCACATGCACGCCTTCGTCTGGGTTGATCACCGGGCAGGCGATGCGGCGCGCGCGGCCGGGCCTGGCTTCGCAGGCAAGGGCGGGAATCACCAGCACAGCGCTTTCCAGCCCGGGAGCGGTGACCTCAATGCGGATATCGCCCGGCTTATCCGTCGCGCCCACCATGGCCAGCAGCTTGCCGCCAAACATGCGCATGGAGGTGCCCTTGAACAGGTCGGTTTCGGAGGCGTCGCCGTTGTCAAGACCCATCAGCAGGCCGCTGCCGGTGACGGCCACCTGCATGCGGTCGGCGGCGTTGGCCACGGGAATGCCGTTTTCATCCACGGCGGAGATGGTGACGAAGGTCATGTCGTGGCCGTCGGCCAGCAGGCGGCTGTCCTCCGCTTCCAGCACGATGCGGCGGCTGTCGCCGAAGGTGCGGCGGATATCCTCGCACAGCAGGGATCCATCCGTATCGTACGCGCAGGCCCTCAATTCGCCCTTTTCAAAGGGGACGCGCCAACAGGGCATGCACTGGGTGTAATCGGCCGGAATGACCTGTTTGCGGCCCAAAGAACGGCCATTGAGGAACAGCTCCGCCTCCGCGCCGTTGGTCATCACGTTCACGTCGATCAGCTGGCCTGCGCTCCAGTCCCAGTGCACGCCGATGTGCACCATGGGCTTTTTCGTCCACAGCGACTGGAACAGGTAGTACAGATCCTTGGGGAAGCAGGCGGTATCGGCGTAGCCGAAGTAGCTGCCGCGCGTGTGATAGGGCGTGGGCTCGCCGAGGTAGTCGATGCCCGACCACAGGAACTGGCCCATGGAATAGGGCGTTTGCAGGTCGTCCACGATCATCCTGCGCAGATCCTTGGTGCCCCAGCTGGTGAGGCTGTTGCCAAGGGACGAACACTGCAGATCCGCATCAGACAGGATGGGCGTATTTGCGGGGAAGTGATACACGCCGCGGCTGGACACCAGCGAGGCGGTCTCGCTGCCGTAGATAACCCAGTCCGGATATTTCTCATGGTGGGCGGCATACAGCTTTTCGGCATAGTTATAGCCGCCGTGCTTGATCACGTCCACGCACTTCTGGGCGGCTTCCCACGGCATATAGTTGAGGCCGAGGGTCACGCGGCCGTTCTTGGCGGGA
>JAQXJZ010000075.1 GCA_029009515.1 bacterium | reverse complement strand
TCTTCCGCCCCGGCCACATCTTCGGCCCGGGCTTCCTGCCGGGATGCTACCCGGAACAGTCGCGTCAGAAGCACCTGCTCAGCCACATGCGCGCAGGCAAGCCGCTGCGGCTGGTGGACGGCGGCAGCTTCCTCATCCACCCCATCTTTGTGGATGATCTGGCGCAAGCCATGCTGGACTGCATCCAAAATCCGCAAACAATCGCCCAGATCTACTGCATCGGCGGCCCGGACGTGATCACCAACGCGGAGTACTACCACACCCTTGGCCGCATCCTTCAAACGCAGGCGGTGATTGAATCCATCCCGCTGGAAGGCTACCTGGATGCGCACCCCGAATGCAGCGGCCACCTGTGCCACCGCAGCTATACCCTTGACAAAATGATCCGCCACCATCTCAGGCTGCCCCGAACCACGCTGGAAGAGGGGCTGCGCCTGCAGGTGCAGTGGCTGGATGAACAGGAGGAACAGGCATGAATCTTCATACCATCTATCTGGCCGGCGGCTGCTACTGGGGCGTTGAAAAATACATGCAGCACATTCCCGGCGTTGCGGAAACGGAAGTGGGCTTTGCCAACGGCAGCACCCATCACCCCACCTATCAGCAGGTGCGCTACGAAAACACCGGCCACGCCGAAACCGTGCGCGTGGTCTACGATGCGGATACCGTGCCGCTTGACAAACTGCTGCGCCTGTTCTTCCGCATCATCGACCCGGTGAGCGTGGATCAGCAGGGCGAGGACGTGGGCCACCAGTACCGCACCGGCGTGTATCATACGGACGAGGCGGATGTGCCCGTCATCCGCGCGGAGCTGGAAAAGCTGCAAAAGCAGTTTGATCAGCCGCTGGCGGTGGAGGCCTGCGCGCTGGAGCACTTTTATTCCGCCGAGGAATACCATCAGAAATATCTGGACAAGAACCCCACCGGATACTGCCATGTGCCGTGGGCGGCGATCAACGCAGTGAAGGACGTGAGGATGGAAGAGGTCTGAAAAGCCGAAGGCTTTTCAGAAACGAAGGAGTGAAGTTTTCTGCCTTTGGCGGAAAGATTTAGAGTGATGTGCGATGCTTTGGTGGTTGACTTGACGAGAAACTGGCCACCTCAGCGGCATTTTTCCCTGCACTCAAGCGAGCCGCGACCCCTTCCGGGGAGCGGCGGTCTTATTTGCAGCCCCAAACATAACAAACACCGCGCATCCTTTCGGATGCGCGGTGTGCGGGTGCAGGGGCTCAGCCCCTGCCCGCCGGAGGCCCCCGTCACTTCTTCGTCTTCACAATATAAATCGGGCGCCGCTTCGTCTCCAGATACGTCTTGCTGAGGTACTGGCCGAGGATGCCGATGCAGAAGAGCTGAATGCCGCCCAGCATGAGCACAATGCAGATGGTGGCGGGGAAACCGGCGACGGGATCGCCGAAGATGAGGGTCTTAAAGAAGAAGAAGAGGATGAGCAGGAAGGCGACGACACAGAAGAGCAGGCCAAGGATGGATGCAATGGCCAGCGGCGCGGTGGAGAAGGCGATGATGCCGTCAATGGAGTACAGCAGCAGCTTCCAGAACGACCACTTGGTCTCGCCGGCCACGCGCTCCACGTTTTCGTATTCCAGCCACTTGGTCTTGAAGCCCACCCAGCTGAACAGACCCTTGGAGAAGCGGCTGACTTCCTTCAGCTCCAGAATGGCGTCCACCATCTGGCGGGTCATGAGGCGGAAATCGCGCGCGCCGTCCACAATCTCGGTCTTGCTGATGCGGTTGATGAGCTTGTAGAACATGCGGGCAAAGAAGCTGCGGATGGGCGGCTCGCCCTTGCGGGTCACGCGGCGGCTGGCCACGCAGTCGTAGCCCTCCTGCTCGATGCCGTGAAGCATGTCCTTGAGCAGGGCAGGGGGATCCTGCAGGTCGACGTCCATGATGGCCACGTAGTCGCCGGTGGCGGCTTCCATGCCGGCAAACATGGCGCTTTCCTTGCCAAAGTTGCGCGAGAAGCTGAGGTAATGCACGCGCTCGTCGCGCTTCACCAGCTGTTCAAAGGCTTCCACGGTCTTGTCGCGGCTGCCGTCGTCCACAAAGATGAGCTCGAATTCCACCGGCATGCCGGCCGTTTCGCGGATGAAGGCCTCGTAGAAGAGCGGCGCGGCCTCCTCTTCATTGTAGCAGGGCACGATCACGCTGAGTTTTTTCATCGCTGGTAAATCCTCCTGTTAATCCGAAAGGCCGTTCTGCGGCGGCGTGTAAATCATGGTCTGGCGCACAAAGGAATGCAGCACCGTGCGCATGTTCTGGTTGCCCTCGGAGGCGTAGATGTCCACCTCGTAGAGCCAGTCGTCCTCAATGACGCTGGCCATGATATCCAGCATCAGGTCCAGCTCGCCGCTGCGGATCCAGTAGCCCAGCAGCGCATGCTCCAGGCCGCTGATCTCCACGCGCTCGTCATTGGCCAGACAGGCGGCCAGATCAAACCGCTCGCCGAGCGTTCGTTCAATGGCGCCCGCCAGCATGCACAGCTGCTCCGGCGTTGCGCCGCGGAAATCCTCCTCCTGCGAGGCAAAGATCTGAATGACGCCCTGCATGTCGGCGGTAAAGATGAGCACGTTGCGCTCCTCCTTCACGTCCTGCATGAAGTCGTCAAACGCATGCGCCGCACCCTCGGGATTGCACTCGATGTAGCGCGCGCGGGCGGCGGCCACCTCGTCCTCGGTGCTGTGGATGTCAATCACCACGGCATCGTCCGGAATGGCCATCACAAAGCGTCCATCACGGTCGGTGTAGGGCACGCCCATGGGCATCTCGTCCCAGGTTTCGGGGAAGGAGAGGCTGTCCATGAACAGCTTCAGATCGCGGCGGTCGCGGCTGAGCTCGCTGGCCTCGGCGGTATCACCGGCGTACAGGCCGTTTTCCGGGCACAGCGCCCAGCACTCGGTCAGTTCCTGATCGCGGCAGAAGGCCATCGCCTCCGCCTCCATCCACAATCCATCCACGCCAATGCGCGTGGTGACGTGCAGCATTTCAATGCCGCAGAGCGTTTCCACCGCTGCTTCGGTGGCGGATTCGTCCACGTCCGCGCCCTCGGCTTCAATGCCCAGCGCAATCTGCGGCCACAGCGCCAGCATGTCCTGCGCGGTTACGTCGTTGTAGACGGGCGTGCAGCTCACGCTGGCCAGCGCACGCCCGGCCCCCATGCGGATGAGGTACACATCGCCGCGCTGCGCAGCGCGGCCCATGAGCGCATACATGCCCTCCAGCCCTTCCGGCACGGGCATTTCCGATGCCTGCGTAAGATAAAACACCTCGGCGCCTTCCGGCAGACCGTAGGAGGCGATGGGCGCATCCTGCGATGCAAAGGCCCAGGAGCTTATCATCAGCAGCGCCAGCAGCACCGCTATCAGCCGTCTCATTTGTACGCACCTCTTCCTGCGGAGAAAAAACAAATTCCGCTCTCATTATTGTAGCATGAGACGCGGTTTTTCGCAATCTCAGTCCCTGCGGATGAACTGGTCCAGATAGCACTGCACAGAGCGGGTCATCTCGCGGGAAAATTCGGAGTTGAACTTGCGGTTGCAGAAGGCTTGCATCCAGGCTTCGTGCCCCTTTACAGCGGTGCGCTGGGCGAACATTTCGCGGTATTCGTCCGCGTCCATCTCGCGGTAGGCGTTCTCGTGCACGACGTGCTTGAGCGGTACGCGCTCGGGCTTTTCGCGCTCCTTCTGCTGCTGGGTGGGATAGCCGAACACCAGCATGGCCGCCGGGAACACATAATCCGGCAGATGGAGCAGCTCGCGCTGCTGTTCGCAGTTTTCCATGATATCGCCAATGTAGCAGCTGCCCACGCCGAAGCTCTCGGCGGCGGTCACGGCGTTCTGCGCGGCGATGTTGGTATCGCTCACGGCCAGCAGCAGATCGCCCACGCCGGGCAGGCGAGGCTGGCAGCCGGCGGACAGGAAGGCCTGATACCACTTGCGGCAGTCGGCGCAGAAAACGAGCACCAGCGGCGCCTTGGCAATGAAGGGCTGATGATCGCAGGTATCGACGAGGCGATCCTTGATCTGTTGATCGGTGATGTCCAGAATGGTGTACAGCTGCTGGTTGCCGGCGGTGGGCGCCATGGCGGCAGCGGTGAGGATGGCTTCCTTCACATCGGCGGGGATGGGTTTTTCTTCAAAAGCGCGGGTGGACTTGCGGGCGTAGAGCTGGCGGATGGTCTCGTTCATCGGGCATGTTCCTTTCTCTGCATCATCAGTTCCCTGGCTTCCTTGCCGGTCAGGTGTTCAATGTCCATCACCAGCATGTGCATATGGCCCATGCTGCCCGCAATCTCGCGGGAAGGATCGCGCCCGGGCGAAAAACGCTGCGCCAACGCGGTGATGGCGGCCCGTTTTTCCTTTTCATCCTCCACAATGCGGATGGAGCCAAAGGCGATCACGCTGCAAAAATGCGTGGTGAAGGTTTCCTCCTTCACATCATCCTGCGCCACAACGCAGAAGGACGCCTTGCCGTGGCGGCGGATGGCGTCCACCTTGTGGCCTGTCACCGCACAGTGGAAATACAGCCTGCCATCCTGATAAAGGTGGCTCATGGGCACGGCGTAGGGATAATCGTCATCGCCCAGCAGCGCCAGCACGCCGGAGGTGGCATTTTTGAGAATCTGCACGGCCTCCTCATGAGGCAGAAGCTGATTCTTGCGTCTCATTTCGCGGAACATGTACATTCCTCCATTTTATGTATAACGGTTGTATTTGAGTATAGCACATCTTTGGTTTGGAAGGAAGATGTGATATACTGGGTGCCCCGAGGTGTTGCTACAGCGAAAGGAGACAGGGCAGACGCGGCAAAGCCGCGGATGTCCGATGCTACATGAAAAAGACTTATGTGACAACTATGCCCAACCACATCGGCGCGTTCCTGCAGGCCAGCAGATGCTTTGCGCGGCTGGGCGTGAATATCACCCGTGTGAGCTACAACAAGGCCGTGGACAGTCACACGCTGTTCATCGACGCAGAAGGCCCGGAGGAAAGCCTGCGCGCTGCCGATGAGGAGCTGACGCAGATTGGCTATCTGCCCAAAACGCATGCCGAGCCGCATGTGGTGCTGGTGGAATTCCGCCTGCGCGACGAGCCCGGCGGCGTGACGCAGGTGCTGGAGCTGATTGAAACATTCCAGTTCAACATCTCCTACATCAGCTCGCAGGAGAACGGCACGGAATATCAGCTGTTCAAGATGGGTCTGCTGGTGGAAAATCCGCAGGACATGTCCGCCTTCCTCAGCGAGGCCGAAAAGCTGTGCCAGGTGCGGCTGATCAACTACAACCGCTCCGAACGCGTGTACGACAACAGCATTTTCTACAACGCCTTCGTCTCCGGGCTGGTGGAAGCCATGAACGGCACCGAGGACGACCGCAGCCAGCTGATGATCAACGCCAACCTGGCCATGCAGACGCTGGACGAAAAAGGCCAGTCGCCCTACCGCACGTTTGACAGCATCAGCCGTTTTGCGGAGCTGCTGGCCGTATCGAAGGGCGAGGCCTTCTCGCCGCGCATCACGCGCCACGAAATCACGCCCGAGACCTCCGTCACCGTCATCGAGCCGCCGTGCGGCTCCAACACCATGATTGTGGAAAGCAAGGGCGAGGTACTGTTCATCGACAGCGGCTACGCCTGCTACGAGCAGGAGATGCTGCCCATCCTGCGTAGGCTGCTGCCCGACTGGGACGCGATGAAAAAGACCATCCTCATCACCCATGCGGACGTGGATCACTGCGGACTGACACATTTGTTTGACGAGGTGTGGTGCAGCCGCCGCAGCGCCGAATGCCTGCGGCTGGAGCACGAGGGGCTCACCGCCTTCCGCGAGCAGAACCATCTGCACAAGCCCTATATCCAGATCTGCAAAACCCTCACCAGCTACCGCAGCACATCGCCCGATAAGGTGCGCGCCCTCTGGGGCAGCGATGTGCCGCTCTCCCGTCCGCTGGAGCCCATCGGCTACTTCACCTTTGGTGAGCTCAGCTTTGAGGTGTACGAAGGCAAGGGCGGCCATCTGCCCGGCGAAATTGTGCTGATCGACTATGAGCACCGCGTAGCCTTCACCGGCGACGTGTACGTCAACGTGCACGGCATGACCTCCGAGCAGAAGCAGTACAACCGCTACGCGCCCATCCTGATGACCTCCGTGGACACAGACCCCGTGCTGTGCGCCCAGGAGCGCAAGGCCGTATTCGACCGGCTGGGCGCGGGAAAATGGCAGGTGTTCGGCGCGCACGGCGCAAGGCTGGAGTACGAAGTGGCAAGGGGCTGAGCCCCTTGACCCCACACCGGCCACCCGAAAGGGTGTCCGGGTCTTTTGTGTTTGGGGCTGCAAATCAGACCGCCGGTCGGCGGAGGGGGTCGCGGCTCGGTTGACGGTACGCTTCTTCTTGTTTGTTGGATGGGATAGACCGCCGCTCCCCGGAAGGGGTCGCGGCTCGGTTGAGCGCAGGGGGAGGAACGCCGCTGCGGCGGCTACACCTCATCAGTCCCTCCGGGACAGCTTCCCCTCAAGGGGAAGCTTGCGCAGTTGGCTGCATGACTGACTTGTCTGTACTACCAGGATAATATTGTTGGAAAAAGAAGACCCGCCTTCCAGCTTCCCCTTGGCAAGGGCTGCCTGTCTGCGAAGCAGCCAGGCAGTTTCGCCTTGGGCGAAATGGC
>JAQXJZ010000074.1 GCA_029009515.1 bacterium | reverse complement strand
ACAGCTTCCAGCGTGACGGCCTCTTCGGGCAGATCCAGCTTGCACTCGGCGCTGAAGGAGCCGTCCATGTCCGCATGCACAAACAGGTCGCTGAGGTGAGCCGCGGGGAAGGCAGTCAGCTCCACATCGCGGAAGATGCCGCTGAAGCGCCAGAAGTCCTGATCCTCCAGCCAGCTGGCGGTGGAGAAGCGGAACACCTCAACGGCCAGCGTGTTCTGGCCGGGCTTGAGGGCAGCGGTGATATCGAAGTGGGAGGGCGTGAAGCTGTCCTCGCTGTAGCCGACGAACTGGCCGTTCACCCAGCAGAAGAAGGCCGTTTCCACGCCGTGGAAGGTGATGACGGTGCGCAGGCCGTTCCATTCGGCAGGCACTTCAAAGGTGCGCACGTAGGAGCCCACGGGGTTGTAGTCCTGAGGGATGGCGGGAGGGGTGAGGGCCTCGTGGCCGTCCCAGGGATACTGCACGTTTACGTACTGCGGGCAGCCGTAGCCGTTCATCTGGAGGTGGCCGGGCACGGGAATCTCGGCCCAATGGGACACGTCGTAGCCTTCCTCAAAGAAGTTTTGCGGACGGTTTTTGGGATTTTCGGTGTAGCAGAACTTCCACATGCCGTTCAGGTTCTGGTGCAGGCTGGAGGCATTGGCGCAGGCTTCTTCAGCGGTGCGGTAGATGTCGTGGTCGGAATGGGCGGGCATGCGGCCAAGGGCGAAGATCTCCGGATTGTACAGAGCGGCGAGGTCGTAGCGCAGGTTGGACATGGTCAGCTTTCCTTTCGTGTGTGATTACTTGGCTTTGATGGCGTGGGCGGGGCACATTTCCTGACAGCAGAAGCAGGAGATGCAGCCCTTTGTGCGGATGACCGCTTTGCGGTCCTTGATTTCAATCAGGTGCATGGGGCAGGATTCGGCGCATTTGCCGCAGCCGATGCAGTTGGCTTCGATAACTTTCGGGCGCTTGCGGCGGCCGAAGAAGAAGTGGAACAAGCCGTTGAAGGTGAGCAGCTTTTCCTTGCCCACAATGGCGTCCGGCAGCTTGAAGGGCGGGTTGGCCGGAACGAGCGGACCGCCGGTGAGGGTGATATCGCCCCGAATCACGCCGCGTTTGCGAGCGGCCTTGATGACGGGGCACAGGCCGTCCGGCAGCGCCATCAGCTTTGCGCCGATCTCATCGGCAGCGTAGGGGCTGCGGGAGGCGAGCGTCATGCCCATGTAACGCACATCGCCGCCGCCCGGGCCGTTGCCTTCCAGACAGTCCACCGCGTCGATGAGGGTGATATCCGGCTTCACGGTTTCACACAGGTCGATCAGCGCGTTGGCAAAGCCCTCCAGCGAGGGCTGGCGGCAGTGCCATTCGGGCTTCTGCAGCCCCGGAATGCAGCCGAACAGGTTCTTCACGCCTGCGGTCATGGTGGTGAGACCATGCGTTTTGAGCTTGGCGCAGTTGATGATGTAGTCAGCCTCCAGAACAGGCGTGAGAAGGTTGAAGCCGTTTTTGCTGCCATGGCTCACGTCCTCGTTGAGGGTGAGCAGATCCGCAAGCGGGTTCAGCCCGCAGACCCTGTACAGCGTGCGCTGCGCAGCAGGCGTGTACAATCCGCCGGAGGAATCCGCCAGGGTGATGTGTTCCACGCCATGCGCACGCAGCCAGCGCGCCACGCCTGCAAGGATGGCCGGGTGCGTGGTGACGGCGGTGGCGGGATCGCGCGCGGCGAGCAGATTGGGCTTGATGAGCACCTTCATGCCGGGCTTCAGGTCGGCTGCTACGTTGAGGGCGTCAAAATGCGCGGCGATGGCCTCGTCGATCAGCGCGTCATCGTAGCGCGCAACGCCCTTGAGGGAAACCAGCGTCACGGGTCAGTCACCTCCGGTCTTTGGGGCTGAATGGAAAAATGGTGCCAGAATGCATCGAATTCCTCGTCGGTCAGCGCGCCGCCGGAGATGAACATGACGTACTTTTCTCCGCGCCACACATAGCGCACGGCGGAGGCTTCATAGCCGCTGCGGCGATAGAACTGCATGCGGCGCATGCGATCGGCATTGTTGGCGGCCTCGGGGTCATCGTCTTCCAGATCGGCGATGATGCGCGCCTGCGGCTTGTGCTGCCGGATGGCCTGAAGCGCCTGCGCGCCGAAGCCGCCATTGCGATGCGCTTCGCCGATGGCAAGGTAGAGAATGTGGGTGAGATCCAGCCAGGTGAGCAGCAGGGCAAAGCCGATGAACTGCCCAGCCTTTTCAAACACCAGCAGCTCGCACGCATCGCCGAGCTGCTGCTGCATGTCCGCAAAACTGCGGCGCTCGTTGGCGGGAAAGGCGCGCTCGTACAGGGCTGTGACATGCTCGGGCGCGTGAAGGAGATCGCGGGTTACGCTGACATGCATTTCTCAGGCACCTCGCAGAATCTGCTCCAGCCGCAGCATGGCGTTCTCCGCGCAGTTGTCCTGCGGAATGCGGCCCTGCTTTAAGCGGAATTCGTAATCCATCAGGTCGTCGTAGGCCATGCGCAGGCGGTCGCGGTCAAACTTGCGCGCCTGCTGCTGGGTGCGGCTCACGGAAAAGGGCGGAATGCCAAGCAGCTGCGCCATCTGGTTGGGCGGCGTGCGCTCCTCCATCAGGCAGCGCATGTGGTAGAGGATGCGGTACTGACGCAAAAGCAGCGCCAGCACCATCACGCGGTTTTCGCCGGAGCGCACCAGATCGCGCAGGAGCGCAAATGCGGTGTCGTTCTGTCCGGCCACCTGCGCATCCACCATCTGAAACACCGTGCATTCGGTGGAGCGGGTGCATACCGCGTCGATATCGGCAGGCGATACCTCTACGCGATCCTCCAGATAGGAGGCCAGCTTTTCCATCTCCTGCCTGAGCAGCGCCGCGTCCTTGCCCACGGTGAACACCAGATGCCCGGCGGCTTCGCCGTCCAGCTGCTTGCCCATGCGGCGCATGGTCTTGCGCGCCCAGTCCACGCACTCCACGTCATTCATGGGCGAAAAATCCACGATGGCGTTTTTCTTTTTGAGCAGCGTATACAGCTTCTTGCGGCCGTCGGCTTTGCCCTTGACGTAAAACACAATGCAGGTGGAGGGCGGGATATGCGTGAGATAATCGGCAATGGCCTCCACGGTTTTCTCGTTTTCTGCCTTGCGGCCGGAAGCGATCAAAGAGCATTCGCGCACCACCACCAGGCGCTTTTCACCCATGAAGGGCAGCGTTTCCGCAGCGGCGATGAGCGTGTCCGGGTCCGGATCCTGCAGCTCGGTCAGGTTCATTTCTTCCAGCCCGGCGGGCAGCACCTTGGCGCACAGGTTTTTGAGCGCCTGCTGCTTGATGTATTCCTCCGCACCCTCAAACAGATAGCATTCGCCGATGGTTCCTGCCTTGAGCGCGTCAAAAAAAACGGTATGGTTCATGGTTCCTCCCTTGTCAGGTAAGGGGTGATGAGAAGCTCGCCGTCCTCGATGCCAAGCGTGATATCGCCGCATTCGTCGGTGCGGAAATACGGGATGCCGCGCTCCTCCAGCCTTTCCAGCATGGCTGGCGACGGATGATACCGGCTGCCGGAGGACACGGTGAGCAGCGCCGCCGAGGGCGACACAAAATCGAGAAAATCAGCATAAGTGCTGGTGTAGCTGCCATGATGCGCCACCTTGAGCACATCGGCGGGCTGCGCGGCGAAAAGCTCGTAAGCGCCGGTCAGGTCGCTCATCTGCAAAAGCGTGTATCCGCCCAGATCAATGGCAAGCACCAGCGGATAATCGTTGGCGTCCTGATGGGCGCGCACGGTTTCGCGCTCGGGCCACAGCACCTTGATTCCCACTGTATTGTATCGCAGCTCATCGCCGCTTGCAAGCGCAGAAACGGGGATGTTCTGCGTTTTGAACAATGTGATCAGCTCATTCATCTCCGGGTCGATAAACTGTCTGTCCGCCATGACGGGCAGATAAACCTGACGCACTTTGATGCCGCTTTGCAGGATGGCCTCCGCACCGCCTGCGTGATCCACGTGCAAGTGGGTGAGGATGAGCGCATCAAGATTGCGGTTTTCGTGCAGCAGATAGTCGATGGCCGCGCTGCCGTCCACGCCGGTATCGATGAGAATGGTAGCGTCGCCGTCCATCATCAGCGCGCTGTCTGCCTGACCAACGGAAAGCTGGATATAGCGCACATCCGCAGGCCTGCCCATCCACGCGCTGGAAAGCCCGATGCACACCACAAGCACTGCTGCGGTCAAACGGCGAACAAACCGCCCCGGCACACGGCGCGAAAGCAGGATAGCGGCCAGCGCAAAGCCGATGGCCGCCATCAGCGGCGGCGACGCCACACGCACGGCTGCATGGGGCAGCTGCGCAAGCAAATCCACCATCCACAGCAGCACCTGCGTACAGGCGGAGGCGAGACAGCCAACCGCCTGCCCGATCAGCGGCACAAACGAAAGCGGCAGGCACAGCGCGTACAGCGGCACCAGCACCACGCTCACCCAGGGTACGATGAGCATGTTGATGAAAACACCGTACAGCGGCAGCTGGTTGAAGTAATATGCCGTGGGCAGAAGCACGCCCAGCTGCGCGGTGACGGAGACGGCAAAGCCGCTTTTGATGCCGTGCTGCACCCGGCTGATGAAGCGGATCCATCGGGTTTTCTCATGCGTTTCGGAAAGCTGCGGCCAGATGCGGTCCAGCCAGATTTCCAGACTGCGGCAGTACAGCGTGATGCCAGCCATAGCGCCGAAACTGAGCACAAAACCGGCGGAATGTGCGTGAAGGGGATTGATGAGGAGCACCAGAAGCAGCGCGGTAGAAAGCAGGATGAGCCTGTCCGGCTTGCGCAGCCATATATGTGCCAGCAGTCCCAGAAGCAGCATGACCGCCGCACGGTTGGCTGCTGCGGAGAAACCCGTAACGGCGCAGTATGCCGCCAGAAACACCAGCAGAATCAGCAAAGACGGCCCACGGCGGATTTTGAGCCGGTTGAGCAGTTTGAGCACCAAGCTGCCCAGCAGCGCTACGTGCAGGCCGGATACGCTCATGATGTGCGCCACGCCAAGCGCCTGAAAATCGGCATATTCATCATCGCTCAGGCCGCCGCGTTCGCCAAAGAGCAGCGCCATGGCCACGCGGGTATAGTCGCCCATGATGCGCTCATATGCCAGACGGATGAACGAGCGCACGCGGTGCGCCCAGTCTGAGGCGGAGGCATCCTCCGGCGTATTCTTCACGTCGATTCCCTGATAGGCCGCCACGCAGAAGGCATATCCCTTTTGCCGCGCCCACAGGCGGAAGTCGAAGCGCGGCGCGCCGGATTTGCCGCCCGGATGGTAAACACGTCCGTCCAGTTCGATCTTTGCGCCGTCGAACAATGCGGGCGGCTCGTCCGTATCATAGTGCAGCGTGCAGTACGCCTTGCCGGATACGTCCTCTCCATCGAGCGTTACATCCGTGAGAACAAAGGCAATGCGGTCATCGCTGCGCAGCGTTGCGCCGCCGTGGACGGTGGCCGCGATATGATACCTGCCCGGCACAGGTGCGGCTGCGTGAAACGCATCATTCGCGTGCAGCGCGCCCAGCGCAAACAGGCACAGGAAGATCGCCCATCCCGTGCGGCGGCACATCAACCCAAGTACAATGCCCAGCGCGAACACAGCCCACAGCCAGAGCCCGGCGGTGAGGTGGAAAATGCTCAGGGTGCCCAGCAAAAACGAAAGCGCAGCCACAAGCATGATGTGGTTGCGCTCCGAAATCACGGGCAAAGAGGCGAAGCGCCTGCCGCGAAGGAATGTGTTCATCTTTGGTAGGGGGGGGGAGGCTCAGGATTTTTCAATCAGGCACACCGCATGCGCGGAGATGCCCTTTTCTTCGCCCTCAAAGCCCAGTCGTTCGGTGGTGGTGGCTTTGACGCTGATCTGGTCGACGGATACGCCGATGGCTTCCGCCAGACGCGCGCGCATCTGATCGATGAAGGGGCGCAGCTTGGGCTTTTGCGCCACGATGGTCACATCGGCGTTGACGAGCGTGCAGCCGTGCTCGCGCAGCACCTCGCACACATGCTCCAGCAGCTTCACAGAGTCTGCGCCGCGGTACTGCTCGTCGGTATCGGGAAACAGCTTGCCGATATCGCCCAGCGCAGCCGCGCCCAGCATGGAATCCATCAGGGCGTGGGTGGCCACGTCTGCGTCGCTGTGGCCCAAAAGGCCCAGCGTGTGAGGCACTTCCACGCCGCACAGGATCAGCTTGCGGCCTTCCACCAGACGGTGTACGTCCATGCCATGTCCGATTCGGATCATTGGTTTTCCTCCTTTTCCAGCCGCATGGTGAGGATGAGCTCAGCCAGCTTGAGGTCGGTGGGGGTGGTGAGTTTCAGGTTTTCGCGGTCGCCCTCGCACAGGTATACCGGCATGCCCGCATGCTCCAGCAGCGATGCGTCGTCCGTGCCCAGAAAGCGGTCCGCCTGCGCGATTTCGTGCGCCTTGCGGATCAGTTCTGTGCGGAAGCCCTGCGGCGTCTGCATGGCGTACAGGGTGGAGCGATCCGGCGTTTCAATCACCAGGCCGTTTTTGTCCGCGCGTTTGATGGTGTCCACCGCCGGGATGGACGCGATGCCGCTGCCATGCTCCTCCACCGACGCGATGGTGCGGCGGATGACGTCCGGCGTGACCAGGGCGCGCGCGCCATCGTGGATGAGCACGCACTCCGCATCCTGCGGAAGCGCCTGAATGCCGTTCCACACGGAGTGCTGGCGCTCGCTGCCGCCTGCGACCACGTCAAGCACGAAGCGATCCATGCCGCAGCGGTGGATGACCGCGCGCATGGTATCCACCTCGTCCGCCGCAGCCACCACCACCGCACCGGCGCAAAGTCCGGTGAAGGCGGCGATGGAACGCACAATGGCGGGAATGCCGCGCAGGGGCAGAAAGATTTTGTTGATGTCGCTTCCCATCCGGCGGCCGCTGCCGCCGCCGAGAATGATGGCATAGGTTTTCATGAAAACGTTACTCCTCGCCGCGCTCGGCTCTGGTCAGCGCGTCCTCCTCCAGCACCTCGTACATGTCGGCGGCGCCTTCCTTGCGCACCACTTCCTTCACGCTGAGAATGCGGTAGCGGCCCACGCGGCTGCCGAAGCGGATTTCCAGCACGTCGCCTTCCTTGATTTCAGCGCCGGGCTTGGCCACTTTGCCGTTGAGGCTTACGCGGCCGCCGGAGCAGGCCTCGTTGGCCACGGTGCGGCGCTTGATGATGCGGGACACTTTCAGGTATTTATCCAGTCGCATAGATGATTACTCCTTTTCCACGTAGGCTTCGATGAGCCTGAGAGAATTCTCCACGCCCTTCTTGTGGCTGCGCTCGTAGCCGTGGGAGGCATACACGCCCGCGCCGATCAGGGCATAGCGGATATCGCGGCCGGAGCGCAGGGCGGTGCCGGCGTCCGAGCCGTAGTAGGGGTAGACGTCCACGGCGTAGTCGATCTCATTTGCCTTGCACAGGCTGATCAGCTCACCGGTCATTTCATAATCATAGGGGCCGCCGGAATCCTTGGCGCAGATGGACACCTGCATTTCCGTGCAGGTGAGTTCATCGCCCACGCAGCCCATATCCACCACCAGCAGATCCTCTACATCCTGCGGCAGACCGCTGGACGCGCCGTGGCCCACTTCCTCATACACGGAGAAGAAAACGTACACCTTGCGGGCAAGCTTCACAGCGCCTTCGCTCACGCCTTTGGCCAGCGCCATGAGCATGCCGGCGGAGAGCTTGTCATCCAGGAAACGGCTGCGGATGTAGCCGCTTTCGGTGAGGCGGGAGCGGGGATCGAGGCAGATGAAATCGCCCACGTCGATGCCCAGGGCGCGCACGTCATCCGCGCTGGATACGTTCTCGTCCAAAAGCACTTCCATGGTGGTATGATCGCGCTTGGCGCCGTCCATGTCGTGGTTGACGTGGGTGGAGGCGTTCTTCAGCTGCACAACGCCGCTGAAGCGCTTGCCTTCGCGGCTGACGACGGTCACGTTCTCCGTCTCCACCGCCTGATAGGACGGGCCGCCCACGCGGGTGAAGGAGAGGTGACCATTGGACTGGATGTGGCGCACCATCAGGCCCAGCGTGTCCACATGCGCAGCCAGCGCAAGGGGATGACCCTGGCCGCCCAGGCAGCAGCACACCGCGCCCTTGCGGGTACGCACGGGGGAAAAGCCCATTTCAGACAGGGCGGCAAGCAGATGATCGGTCACGTTGCGGGTATAGCCCGTGGGGCTGTGGATGGAAAGAAGACGCAGGGTTTCTTCCAGCGCGTACTGAGTGTTGAGCTTCATATGTTCAGTTCCTCCAAAAGGCAGACATTTCATGTTTATCATACCGCATTTCAGCGTTCAGAGCAAGCCAAAATCTTCTTTGTGGACCTTAGCTTTCCATAATGCACACAAGGGCTGAAGCGCTATTGCAAAATTTTTCACAAACTGCGGAATACTATTGCGATGCTGGAACATTTTTGATACAATACCAATTGGGACACTATCAATTTTAGGAGGTACACCACCAATGGTCAAAGTTGCTATTAACGGTTTCGGCCGCATCGGCCGTCTTGCTTTCCGTCAGATGTTCGGCGCTGAGGGCTACGAAGTTGTCGCCATCAACGACCTGACCAAGCCCGCCATGCTGGCCCACCTGCTGAAGTACGATACCGCTCAGAAGGGCTACTGCGGCGCCATCGGCGAGAACAAGCACACCGTTGAATCCACCGAAGACAGCATCATCGTCGACGGCAAGGAAATCAAGATCTATGCCGAGAAGGACGCTGCCAACTGCCCCTGGGGCGAGCTGGATGTGGACGTCGTGCTGGAGTGCACCGGCTTCTACTGCTCTAAGGAAAAGTCCATGGCCCACATCAACGCTGGCGCCAAGAAGGTCGTCATCTCTGCTCCCGCTGGCAACGACCTGCCCACCGTCGTGTTCTCCGTTAACGAGAATACCCTGACCAAGGAAGACAAGATCATCTCTGCCGCTTCCTGCACCACCAACTGCCTGGCTCCCATGGCCAAGGCCCTGAATGACACCTACGCCATCCAGAGCGGCATCATGACCACCGTGCACGCTTACACCGGCGACCAGATGATCCTGGACGGCCCCCATCGCAAGGGCGACCTGCGTCGTGCCCGTGCTGGCGCTCAGAACATCGTGCCCAACTCCACCGGCGCTGCCAAGGCCATCGGCCTGGTCATCCCCGAGCTCAACGGCAAGCTGATCGGCTCCGCCCAGCGCGTGCCCGTCTGCACCGGTTCCACCACCCTGCTGGTTGCCGTCGTTAAGGGCCAGAATGTGACCAAGGAGTCCATCAACGCCGCTATGAAGGCTGCCGCTTCCGCTTCCTTCGGCTACACCGAAGAGCAGCTGGTCTCCTCCGACATCATCGGCATGACCTACGGCTCCCTGTTCGATGCCACCCAGACCATGGTCGCCAAGATCGACGAAGACACCTATCAGGTGCAGGTCGTGTCCTGGTACGACAACGAGAACAGCTACACCTCCCAGATGGTCCGCACCATCAAGTACTTCGCCGAACTGAACTAATTGATTTGGTTGGCTTTGCGGGTTCTGAGGTAACATTCTCACCTCTTGCGAGGGGTGAAAATGTTGACTGACTGTTATAGTCTCAACCGCTCCACTTTCTCTTGGAAACAGGAGAAAGTGGGGCTTTTTTATGTTGCTGAGAGATGTGCTGAAGGAGTATAAATTCGATTGCAAGGCAAGGAAACTGAGTGTAAAAACAATTGACGGTTATATGCGGATGAACGGCTATCTGTTTGACTATCTGGAGCAGAAACATGGCATCTATGATGTGGAGCAGGTACGCGCCAGTCATATCAAACAGTTTCTTCTACTGAAAGAGGAAGTGGGGGCAAAGCCTCAGTACATCAACGACCTTCTGAAAGTATTCAAATGTTACTTCAAGTATTGCGTTGATGAGGAATACATCCAGACATCACCGACTGCCAAGGTGCATAATGTGAAGCAACCGAAAGTATTGATTCGTACCTTCAATGAAGCCGAGATTCGCAAGATGATGAATTACTGCAACGGACGTGATTTCGTAAGCATGAGAAACAAGGCGCTGCTGGCGATTTTGTTTGATACCGGGATGCGGCTCAATGAAATTGTAACGATGAAGCGGGAGCAGATTTTTGATGAATACATTCTCGTTCATGGAAAAGGTAATAAAGAACGACTGGTTCCAGTTTCGCCTTTTTTGTCAAAAGTTCTGATACGCTATCAGGTTGTGCACGATAGTTACTTTGATGGAAGAATTATTCCAGAACCGTATGTGTTTGTATCATATAGAGGAAAGAAGCTGACGCAACAGTTTTTAGGGAAGACGCTTAAGGAGATTGCCGAAGCTGTGGGTGTTCGTAAGGATATCCGTGTTTCTCCCCACACATGCAGACATACTTTTGCTCATTTACAGTTGAAAAATGGTTTGGATTTGTATAGTCTCTCAAGGCTGATGGGGCACGAAAATATTGCTATAACTCAACGCTATTTGGATGGCATGCAGGATGACCAAGTTTTGAAAGCAGCGCAAAAAACAAGTATATTGCAAAACCTATTATGAGCAGGAATGAATCTGAAGAGATAGCGCAATCAGAATATGTTCGTGTGTAGAAGGAGCACTTTTGAAGCCACTTTCAAACATCTTTGAAACAACTCTGAAGCAACATTGACTACACTTCCAAACAACATCCACACTACTTTGAAACATCTTTGAACCATAGCAAAAAGCGGAGTGCATGCACACTCCGCTAAATTTGTTTGAAAGAAAATTCAAAAATAATAACCTCATACGACAAAATGACTAGTCCGAATGGGGTGCGGTGGTAAACTGTAGCCACAACGAAGGACATAAGCCCTTCGGAAATAAAAAGAAAGAGCTAAATGCTCGGAAAGAGGTATCCTTATGACTAAGAATTTCTCCGGTATCCTGACCCTGAACCACAAGAACTACACCATCGAAATGGATAAGAAGTTTGCCGCTGCCGCCAGTAACCCCTTCTCCGATGAATATGCCAAGCTTCAGGAAGTACGCCGTGATTACCCCAAGTATAAGGTGGTTGTCACTTCTTCCAAGGCAAAGGAATCGACCTCCGGTCTGACCTTTGAGTACATGGAACTTTACATCGAAAAGCACGACGACGAAACGAAGAGCATCATGGCTGAATATAAGTTTCTTCGTGCTCAGGACGAGACCAGTAAAGCAATGGGGCTGAAGGGTGAGTCCTATCTGACCATCCGTGCTTGGTTCCTTGAAAAGTATCCCGAAGTAAAGGAATTCATTTCTAAGCGTGAAAAGATTGTGGAAGACCTTCAGAAGAAGCGTGAAGCCGACCGCCAAGCCAAGCAGGAAGGTGAAATCAAAGAACGCCGCGCTGCCCTGCTCGCCAAAATCGCTTAATTAGATTGGAAGTACACAGCAATGAAGAACACGCTTCGTCTCGACCACCACAATCGAACCATCATCATGGACAGAACCTTCGCCAAATACGCCGCCAACACCATGAGCACCGAATACGCCCATCTTCAGGCTGTGCGGCAGGACTATCCCAACTATACGGTTACCCAACGCCAAATCAAACGCAAAACGACTAAAGAATGCTATCGCGGGCTGACCTATGAGTACATGGAAGACTACATCAAGACCCATGGCTCCAAGGAAGAGGCTGCAACTAACATGGCAAACTATAAGGAACTTAAGTTGATTTCCCAATGCCATAGCACTTCCCGTCGCTACCCCACCATCAAGAAGTGGTTTCTTGATAAGTACCCTGAGGTCAAAGCATTTGGTGTAATTGAAGAAGACGAAGTGGCGGAGGCGGAAGTCAAGAACGAAATCGACGAACTGATGCCCAAATTTGCCGCTGTGTCCTGAGGGCGGCGGCAGGTAACAGAATATTCAAGCGCACAAAAAACGCAGAAAGGATAAAATTATGTTTGACCTTGTACTTACTTATAAGTGCGATTGTTCTTCCGAAAAATTACTGCTCCACAAGAAGGCACTTCTTTCAGGCAAAAGCTACCCCGATGTAGGTGCAGAGTTTGACGATTGGTATACCACGGATACTGCGCTTATTGAACTTGCTATTGAATTGGGTTGGGATTTGAATGAAGCTATGAAAGCTGAATGGATTGAAGAGCAACTCAACAATTGCCTTTCCTTTGACGGAGAAAGTACAGAAAGCATCCGTGGCAGGCTGTGTAATGAAGCTTATGAGTTCATCACGGAATGGCTTGAATCTAACGTTCAGAATGATGGGCCTTGTACAGAAAGAGAGAACTGAATATGAATACCAGCATGCGGCGAAAGACAATGTGCTTTCGCCACTTTTGCTTTAGAAAAAAGCTGCGGCGATTAGTTTGAGGCGCCCACCTCCTAAATGTAAGACGGACAGAAAGCAAGGGAAGATATTATATAGAAGCCCCACCAAACAAAAAATGGTTTCCCGCGTCGCGAGCGCCGCAGGAAACCAGCAAGAAAGGTATACATTTTTTGATAGTGATGGGTGCGCGCAACTAATGTAGTCGAGTCGAAGATGAAACACATTTATGTCGTGTGTTTCGAGTGATCAACTGCAAAAACGTGGGGAATCCATTATAGGCTCCCCACATTTCGGCAGATGGATCACATTTTTTCGTTAGAAGCACGCCGCGCCTGCGGCGCGCCGAAGAAAAGGGAAGTTGAGTTGGGTTCCTTTTTACGCGCGCAGCGCGAACGTCAACGAGCGGCGCGCCGACGCGCAAGCGTCGGTGCGTTGCGAATTGACGCAGGAAGAAAGCCTTACAGTTCCCGAATGATGATATATGGACGGTTGTTTTTTCGGCCATGTTCCAGTTGGTATCCGCTTGCTTCCACCAACATGAACAACTGGTTGTATGGCTTAGGATGTCCTTTGGCGTCTTTCATGTCGATCTGCGCGCGCAGTTTGGTTTTGTCTTCCTTGTAGATGTAGACGTCCAGAAAATCATCCGGCACAACAATATCCTGTTCGACGTCCGGTTCATAGACATACAACACATCCAAGTCATCACGATAGCGTCCGCGCGCCTGGGTACGTGTGTCTTCTTCGCGCGAATGCACAATTATGTAGTCCAAATGCCCGCGCAAATTGATGCTTGTCTCACAACTCTTGTTGAAGATAAACAGATCATACTGCGGCGGCACGCGTTCGTTGGTGAGAATGTAGTCGCGCGCCGCCAACTGTTCCTGCGTCATGGACTTTTCGTGATTGAGGCTCCAAGCGCATATCGGTTTCATGCCTGCCTCGATGGCGATTTGCTCGCACCTTTCCATCTGGCGAACGTGCGTAATGTACAGCGCGCCGCGTTTGCCTGCGGGTAATTGGCGAAGCAACTGTGGCAAGCTTCTGTACGATATGATTTCTTTGCTCTCATACCGCCGAAGTTTTGACTCGTCTATCGGTATGCGGTAGATGTTACAATTCAGTTTAGCAAGTGCTTTGGGTGTTGCGGTCATGCCCACAATCAGCGTATTGCATTCCCACACTCCGCGGCAGAGGGCATCGCGCGCTATGGCGGCGTAGTTGATTTGGGGTGTTGTTTTTTTCTTCTTGTCTTTGAAGTTTGGAAACTTGACCATGTTGTGTGCCTCATCGCAAATGATAACGTCAAAAAAAGAGTGGAAACCTGGGTTATGGTATTCCCATACGCCAAACTGCGCATAAGTAGTCACAACGATTTGGGTTGGATCAAATTCATCAGAAGGAAACCATGTCTGCTGGATACTCTCTTCATAAAACGCATATGGCGTTGTCAGCACTTTTTCCTGTGCCAGACGCTCCACGCCGTTCCTGGTATCAATCAGCATAAGAGCTGTGCGCGGACTGGATGCCAGTTTGGAAATTACGTTGATTGCTGCTGTGGTTTTGCCGCTGCCGCAGGGAGCGACGATTAGGTTGAACATTCCGTGGACAAAATTGGACGTGCGTAATACGTCCTTGAGGGCTTCTTCAAGGTAAATACCGGGTTTCATTGTTTTGCTGTCTCCTGTTTGTTATATGAATTGAATGATCGGAATGATTTCATTCTCATTTCTTACCTATATTTTACATTCAATTTTTTGTAAATGCAAATTTTGATAGGGTAAAACATTTGAAGTTCTCAATTTTATTTTGAACTGTAAACGAAATGTGATATAATCAAAACTAGCAAATCCTATCGCATTCAGTTGAACAGGAGGCCCTACAATGGCTGTTTGCTACAAGAAACTTTGGAAACTCCTGATTGATAAGAATATGAGCAAGACCCAACTGATCAAGGCCGCAAAGATCAGTACGAATGCTATGGCTAAACTCGGCAGAAATGAAGATGTCCGGGTTGAAGTGCTGGTAAAGATCTGTGCTGCACTTGATTGTACAATGAATGATATCATGGAAATCGTTCCGGATCCCAATGTGTAAAGGAGGAAAACAAAATGACTCAAGTGCTTCCGAAGCATGCTATGTCTGAAGAAGACATCAAGTTGCAGTTCATTACTCCTGCCATTACCGAAAAATGGGATATCCGTAAGATCACTATGGAGACTCAAATTACGGATGGCAAAATCAATCTGAAGGGTAATTTTGTCTTCCGCGAGAAGCCTAAGCGCGCAGACTATATCCTTTATTTAAATGCCAATAATCCGATCGCAGTGATTGAAGCAAAAGACAATAAGCATAGTATTTCTCATGGACTTCAGCAGGCTATGACTTATGCGCAAATGCTGGATTTGCCCTTTGCCTTCAGTTCTAACGGTGATGGGTTTGCCGAACATGATTTTCTTACAGGCAAAGAGCGTCAGTTTAGTCTAGATGAATTTCCTACCGAAGAAGAATTGATTGCCCGATACAAGTTGGAATCTGGTATTACAACTGCTCAGCAAACAATCATTGATCAGCCTTATTACAGCAGCCAGACGACCTACGCACCTCGTTATTATCAGCGTATTGCCATCAATAGAACGCTTGACGCCATCGCGAAAGGGCAGGATCGTTTGTTGCTGGTTATGGCAACTGGTACAGGCAAGACCTATACTGCTTTCCAGATCGTATATCGCCTGCTGCAGAGCGACATGAAGAAAAAAATTCTCTATCTGGCTGACCGCAATATTTTGGTGGATCAGTCCATTCAGCAGGATTTTGCGCCGCTTGAAAAAGTGATTCACAAAATCAATGTCGCTAAGGATGATCGCAGTACTATCACGTCTCATCAGGTTTGTTTTTCCTTGTACCAACAGTTGGTTGGCGATGATGATAAGGAACATTTCCGCGATCTTTTCTCTCCGGATTTCTTTGACTTGATTATTGTTGACGAGTGTCATCGCGGCTCTGCCAAGGAAGAAAGCCGTTGGCGCAAAATTCTGGAATACTTTAACTCTGCCACACAAATTGGCATGACGGCTACGCCCAAAGAAACCAAATACGTCTCCAATCTTTACTATTTTGGCGAACCAGTCTATACCTATAGCCTGAAGGAAGGCATTGAGGATGGCTTCCTCGCACCTTTCAAAGTCATCAATATCATGACGGATATTGGTGATGGCTGGCGTCCTCGTAAAGGTCAGAAGGATATCTTCAGTCTTGAAATCCCCGACCGTATTTACACCAATAGCGATTACGACTATAACATCATCATTGAAGACCGCATTCAGCAAGTTGCTTCGGAAATCACCCGTTATCTGAAAAGCACCGACCGTATGCAGAAAACCATTGTGTTCTGTGCGACAGAAGAGGCCGCTGAACGTATGCGCCAGGCATTGGTCAATCTGAATGCCGATATGGTGAAGGAAAATCCAGACTATGTTGTACGCATCACAGGCAGTGATACATACGGCAAGAGCAAGCTGGATTACTTCATTTCTGTTTCTGCGCCATATCCAGTGATCGCCACAACCTCCAAATTGCTTTCCACCGGCGCAGACTGCAAAATGACAAAGCTGATTGTGCTGGATGAAATGATCGGTTCCATGACGGAATTCAAGCAAATCATTGGCCGTGGCACCCGTCTGCGCGAAAAAGAAGGTAAAACGCATTTCGTTGTGATGGACTTCCGCAACGTTACACGACTGTTTGCTGATCCCGATTGGGATGGCCCCATTGAAATTGACGGCGGATTTGATCCCAATCGTCCAAAGCCTGATAAGCCCGACGATCCAGACGTCTATCCTGTTGATCCTCCTGACCCGCCTGCACACAAGCCTATTGTAGGCCGTGACGGATGCAAGGTGGAAATCATTCACAAGACGGTTTCCGTCTATGATGCCAATGGCAAACTGCTGCGGCAGGAAAGCATTGTAGACTACACCAAGGAAAACATTCTTGGCGAATATGCTTCTCTGGACAACTTCATCCATCAGTGGACAGCAGAAGAAAAGAAGGAAAAAATCCGCGAACTGCTGCTGGAACGCGGCATTGATCTGGAAATGATGAAAGCAGATCAATCCATGACCGATGTAGATGACTTTGATTTCATCTGCCATGTTGCCTTTGACAAGAAACCGCTTACCCGCCGCGAACGTGCTAACAATGTGAAAAAACGTGATTTTCTCAGCAAGTACAGCGGTGTAGCACGTGAGGTGCTGGAAGCACTGCTGGACAAGTATATGAACACCGGCATCTACGAAATTGAAAAGACAGAGATCCTGAAGCTTGATCCGTTTGTAAAGTTAGGAAAACCTGCGAGAATTGCAGGGTTCTTTGGCGGCAAAGAAGGCTATCTCAAGGCTGTCCGTGAATTGAAAAACGCGATTTATGAAGAAGAGGCGGTATAACGCATGAGCAACCTTTCCGGATTTGTCAAAAGACTGCGCGATATCATGCGCAACGACGCTGGCATCAATGGCGATGCCCAGCGCATTGAGCAGATTGCGTGGATGTTGTTTTTGAAGGTGTATGATTCCAAGGAACAGGACTGGGAATGGGATGATGACGGCTATGTCTCTATCATTCCTGATGAATGCCGCTGGACAAACTGGGCGCATGATGATAAGAGCGGCAGCGCCATGACCGGTGATAAGCTGCTCAACTTTGTCAACAACACGCTGTTTCCCACGCTGAAGCATCTGCCTGTGGATGCCACAACGCCCATCAAAAAAGCCATCGTGCAGACCACCTTTGCCGATGCCAATAACTACATGAAGGATGGCGTGCTGCTGCGTCAGGTGCTCAACGTGATCGACGAGCTGGATCTGGGCGACTACGAGGAAAGCCACGCCTTTGGAGAGATTTACGAAACCATCCTCAAGGAACTGCAAAGCGCCGGTTCAGCCGGTGAATTCTACACCCCCCGCGCCGTTACGGATTTTATGGCGCAGATGATTCAGCCCCGCATTGGCGAGCAGATGGCGGACTTTGCCTGCGGCACGGGCGGTTTCATCACCAGTTGGCTCAAGGAGCTGCAAAAACAGGTCAAGAGCACCGCTGACGCCAGCAAATACGGCAACTCCATCTACGGCATTGAAAAGAAGCAGTTCCCGTATATGCTGTGCATCACCAACCTGCTGCTGCACGGGCTGGACATCCCCCGTGTGTACCACGACAATACCCTGCTGCGGGATGTGCTGGACTACACGGAGGACGATCAGTTTGACGTCATCCTGATGAACCCGCCCTATGGTGGCAGCGAGAAGGCTGACGTGAAGAACCACTTCCCCGGTGACCTGGCCAGCAGCGAAACGGCGGATCTGTTCATGGCTGTCATCATGTACCGGCTGAAGCAGAATGGCCGCGCGGCGGTGATCCTGCCTGATGGTTTCCTCTTTGGCACGGACAATGCAAAACTGAATCTCAAAAAGAAGCTGCTCTCCGAGTTCGATCTGCACACCATCATCCGCATGCCTGGCAGCGTTTTTTCGCCGTACACATCCATCACCACCAACATTCTTTTCTTCGACCGCACCAAGTCCACCGAGGAAACCTGGTTCTACCGTCTGGACATGCCCGAAGGCCGCAAGCATTTCTCCAAGACCAAGCCCATGGAGCTCAAGCACTTTGCTCCCGCTGTGGAATGGTGGAACGACCGCAGGGAGATCACGGTGGATGGCTTTGACAAGGCAAAGAAGTTCACCGTTTCGGAACTGGTGGATGATCTTGGCTGCAATCTGGATCAATGTGGATATCCCCATGTGGAAGAAGAAATTCTTGCCCCGATGGATCTGATCCAGCGCTATCAGGAGGAGCGCGCCTCTTTGAATGCCGAGATTGACCGCGTGCTGGCGGAGATTACTGCGCTTCTTGGGGGTGGACAGGAATGACGCCGCAGGAGCTGAAGGCAAGTATTCTGCAACTGGCCATACAGGGCAAGCTGGTGGAACAGCGGGCAGAAGAAGGCACTGTTGATACATTGCTCGAAGTGTGTAAGAAAAACAAATTGGAAAGTATCCGCGATGGAAAGTACAAAAAGGAGGATTTTACTGGTAAGATTGCTGATGAGAGTATCGCCCCTTTTGTAATTCCGGAATCATGGGCGTGGGTACATATATCTGATATGGCGCTATTTCAAGAGGGGCCTGGTATCTTAGCTGTAGATTTTCGTTCGTCTGGTGTTCCGTTGATCAGGATTGCAGGCATGCAAACCGATGTGGTATCACTTGATGGTTGTAATTACTTAGATCCTGACATGGTCAATGACAAATGGGCACATTTTCGGTTGGACGAAGGTGACATTGTAATCAGTACGAGTGCATCTATGGACAAAATTGCAGTGGTTGATAAGTCGACCATTGGCGCGATTCCTTATACTGGTCTGATTCGTTTCAAGATGTACGGAGGCATAAGTAAGGATTATTTCAGGTGGTTTATTCAATCTCCGTGTTATACCGAACAAGTAAACGAGCAAAAAGCGGGAGGAACCATCAAACACTATGGGCCGAGTCATTTGAAGAAAATGGTGATTCCAATTCCTCCTCTTGCCGAGCAAAAGCGCATCGTCGCCAAGATCGAAGAGCTGCTGCCGTATATCGACCGCTACGAACAGGCATGGAGCCGTCTGGAAGACTTCAACCGGCGGTTCCCTGTTGACATGCAGAAATCCATCCTGCAAATGGCCATTCAGGGCAAGCTGGTAGAACAGCGCCCCGAGGAAGGCACCGGCGAAGAACTCTATCAGCAGATTCAGCAGGAGAAGCAGCGGCTCATCAAGGCTGGCACCATCAAAAAGGAAAAGCCCCTGCCGGAGATCACAGAGAATGAGATTCCGTTTGATATCCCGGACGGGTGGAAGTGGGTGCGATTCTCAGAACTGATGATTTCTATGTCTACTGGCCCGTTTGGAAGTATGCTTCACAAATCGGACTATGTAGCTAAAGGTATTCCATTGGTAAATCCTGCAAACATTGTTCGCGGAACTATTGTGCCATCTGATAAGATGATGATTTCTACTGAAACCGCAAAACGCTTGGAGTCATATACCCTGCGTGCCGGAATGATTGTTATGGGGCGTCGAGGTGAAATGGGGCGTTGCGCAGTGGTAACAGATATTGAGGATGGTTGGCTATGCGGCACAGGTTCTTTCTTCATCCAACCAAGCAGTGAACTATATGTTCAGTACATTAGTACATTCTTCACTACACCATATGCAAAAGCTTATTTAGGTGGCGAGTCGGTTGGTACCACCATGAGTAACTTGAACCACAAGATACTCAGTAGCATGCCAGTCCCCCTTCCGCCCCTCGCCGAGCAAAAACGCATTGTCGCCAAGCTGGAAGAACTCCTACCTCTGTGTGAACGCTTGAAATGAGGTGAAAACATGCCGAAAAGCCCACTGGAAAGACAAATTGAGAAACAGATGCAACAAGCAAAACAACTTGCGGAAAGACAGCGTCGCGATGAGCAAAAACGTGCACGCGAAGAACAACAAGCACAGAGAGAAGCTGCCATCCGTGAACGGGCTGCATCGGTTGTAAGTGGTCAGCCGCTTGTTGCAGGTTTCCGTATCATGGATACTACGGCAGAGATTATGCTCAAATGCCTTTTGGATTATTGCCCTTCGGAAACGAACAGAATCACTTTTTCCGATGAGATTTTTCCAGAGGAGCTACAATGGTCAACGTCTATCGAACTTGAAAAGCTAGTGCAATACGGCATGATTGGCGGTCTTCTTAGTTGGGTTGGAGGCGGAATGTTGACATTGCTTCCACCTGCGCATTGCTATTTTGAGGAAAAAAACAAAGCTCTGCTTCGGCGGGAGGAACAAAATAAAATGGCCACGGGAAATATCACGAATTATGGTAATATTGTATTCGGCAATGTTTCCGGTTCTACACTCAGTGTAGACAACTCTATCAAACAGCTTGAAAGAGAGATAGAAGAAAAAGGTGGCGAAGATAAAGAGCTTCTCAGGGAATTGATGGAGGAAGTAAAAGAACTGGTCGAAAACATTGAATCCAGCCGCACTATTCCAAAACAGAAAAAATTGTTTCAACGCCTTAATGATCACGTCGTAAGGCATGGGTGGTTCTATGGAGGCGTTATTCAGTTGCTGGGTACAGCAGTTATGAATGGGTTGGGTGGCTAAAGCACAATAACACATTGTGTGATCTCAAAGTTAAAAAAATCTATTCTTAAATGCTTGAAACGAGGTGAAAAAATGCTGAACACAATTTGGGGATTTCTAAAGGCAAATTGGATTGATTTGCTTTTGATTTTCGTAGGTGCTTCCGCGTTACTCATTTACTGGTTACAAGAGCGCAGAAAGATTTCTGATGCCGCTTCGTTAATTGTTACGCAGGTTGAAGAGCTGCAAAAGAGTATACGAGAAATCGGTTCGTATATTGTAGATAAAAAACTCAACGAAGGGGCTTTTTACGAATCTCAAACACTGTATAAGACCGACTATTGGAATCAGTATAAGCATTATTTCATCAAAAGAATAGATGCTTACAGTTTTAATATATTTGATGAATTCTATAATTGTGCGTCTGAAGTTTTGGAACAACAACAGTTGATGAAAAATCTTCAAAAGAATTCATTCTTTTTAACACAGCAAATGCTTATGCAAATGGAAAGTCAAAGTATTACCCAAACAATGGCAGCGTGTGTTCAAAGCCCAACTGATTCTAATTTTTTGATCCAAGCAGCACGAAATACAATACCCCAGGATATGGATCCCGCTCAGAAAGCAGCAATAGAAAATTTTTTGCAACAGTTCAATCCGGCCAAGCTTGGCATTAACTATGATTTGTTTTGGAACACTTTTAATACATATAAAGGCAATCTGCATTCCATTATCAATCAACAGGCCTTAACATCATATATACCACAGCAAATCCGAATTAGCCTTGATAATGCCCTACAAAAGTATCATTCTATTCCGATTATTGGTTGCGAAGGATATCGAAAACTAAAGAAAATTGCATCGAGATAGAGAGGGAAAAAGCCATCCTTGCTGATTAATTGGCAAGGACGGCTTTTTTGTATTCTCTCTAAACTTAATACTTCTCTCTCAAATACCCCGCCACACACTTCAAAAACTCTTCCGCCCCGGCGACAAGCTTCTGCGTATCCTCCACAGAGCAGATGTAGAAATCCTCATAATCGCTGCGGTTGCGGATGAGCGAGGCGCTGGAAATCAGCTTGCCATATTCGCGCGGCATGATATCCGTCTTGAGATAATTCAGCGAGAAGCGCGCAATCACAGCGGAATGCTTCTGGTAGTCCTCGCCATCCAGCGCCAGCACGGCGCGCATGGCATGGAAAATGCAGTAGTATGCGCGGTTGTTGGCTGAAGCATAATCCTCGGCGTTCATATCGCGCCTGGCTGTTGCAAGCATTTCGCTGGCCTTATCCAGACGGTAGCGGGACAAATCCACCTGATCAGGCACTGATGGCTACCCCCTCACGCTGAACATTGCGGAAGAAAGGCAGCAGCTGCGCATTGGCATGGAAGTAATCACGGTTCTCCACAATAGGAGAAACCACCACGCCGCAATCCATCAGCAGATCGGACGCAACCTCGCCTACCTGCCAGTTGCGCTCTGCAATTTCCTGACGGGACGCATCCACCAAAACCATCACATCAATGTCGGATCCTTCCTGTGCTTCGTTGCGGGCATAGGAACCGTACAGGATGAGTTCCAGTTCATCGTTGGGAAACAGCACGGTCAGATTGTCGCGCAGACGGGCAACGATGTCATACACTTCGTTTTGAGAACACATGTCGTTTCCCTCCTTTCTGCTTATATTATAGCATATGGCGAATGTGCTATTCAATGATTTCGTTGCGTCTCATGCAACAAGAGTTGCCTCACATGCAACAGAAGCATGTGAGGCGGTAGTCATCTGACCATTTTGAGATATTTGTAGATGGTTGGTCTGCTAAGGCTGCATACCCGTGCAAGCTCTGTTATATTCATCTTGCCAGCAGCATATGACGGATAATGTTTGTAAAACACGGCTGGTATATCTTCCTTGGAGATGTGCGGTCTGCCGACTTTCTTGCCGCGTGCTTTCGCATTCGCCATTCCAGACTTCACCCTTGCGCGTATCATCTGCAATTCCAGTTCAGAGAACACACCCGCAATTTGCAGGAACGCCGCAGACATGGCGTCAAGCTCGCCGTTCCGGCAGTCAATGGTGACACTGCCCACAATCATCAGCCGAAGGTGCTTGTTGCGAATCACTTCTATGATTTCGCACAGTTGCTTGGTGCTTCGGCTCAATCGGCTGACTTCCAGCGTGATGACCGTATCGCCTTCCCGCACAGTATCCAGCAACATTTGAAGATTCTGCTTCACAGCCGAATCACCATGCTCATACTCAAAAATAACTTCCTCTGCTCCTGCTGATTTCAGTTCCCGAATTTGACGGTTGATGTCCTGTTTATCTTCATTCGTGCTGCAACGCGCGTATCCGTATATCATCTTTCTGCCTCCCGTGTCAGCGAAAGGGTGAGGCGCGTTTCCTTGACGAAAATCGCGCCTTTTCAGCCCCATTTCGCCCTATTTTCAGTATCAAAAATCCGTAAGCGCAACCAAGTGTTTTATTTGACGCTGGTTTCGGTCTGCCGCTGGACTTCCATGCCGTGCGCTTCCTGTAGTTTTCGGATGTACTCCTGCAATCTGTACAATTCTTCACCGATGGTGTTGAGCGCTTCGGCAGCATTCCATTCTTCGTGCTCATGGGCAAGCTTGGTCAGCGGCAGGGCGTCATCTTCAAAGAGCACCAGCGCGCCTTCCACATACAACCGCATGTTGGAAAGACAGTAGCCAGCAGTCCACATAAAATCGTGTTCCATGATTTCCTCCATTGGAATCCCGGCAGGGATTGCTCCCTGCCGGTTGTCTCTCCATCATTCGTGGTTCAGAATCAGTTTGACGGCCTTTTCGGCTTTTCCGGCAGCGCTGACAATGAAGCGCTTGTCACCCTTGAGCACGCCCAGCCAGTTTTGAATGTAAGCGGCATTGTTGCGGAAGCTGGAATGCGTCTCCAAACCAGAGTAGTTGACCAAGGCAGCGGCT
>JAQXJZ010000073.1 GCA_029009515.1 bacterium | reverse complement strand
AAAAAAGAAAGCCCCCTGCGCCTTCTTCATGAGAAGGCGCAGAGAGCGGGGTGCAGGGGACTCAGTCCCCTGCCGGGTCTGGGCAGAGCCCAGCGTCCTTACTTGATGGTGATACGGCCAGCGGGCTCGGCGTACTGCTCGCCAATCACGCCGCCCAGCACGGTCTGGGTGTAGTTGACCAGAGCGTCCTCGAGGGCAACGCCGGTCTTGTAGCCGGTCTGGGTGTAGGGATAAGCGAACACGCCGTAGGTGTCGCCGCCGGCAGCGGTGAAGTCGTTGGTGGCGATGACGTACTCAGCGTCAGCAGCCCAGGCTTCGCCGCCCACGGTAGCAATGGTCACGCGGCTGCCGGGCTTGGCAGGAGCGTAGTAGGTGGAGTTGGCATACATCTCGCCGTTCTCATAGGCCACGGTGGTATCGATGGTGAACTCGATGCCGGCAACCTGCGGGAAAGCGCCGATGGCGTCGGGGGTGGACCAGGTAGCAGCCTCGAGAGCCTCGAGCAGCTCAGCGCCGGTCAGGGTGAGGGTGGCCACTTCGTTGCCGAAGGGGAAGACGGTCTTCATGGTCTTCATGGTCACGTCGCCGATTTCGATGGAGGCACGGATGCCGCCGCCGTTGGTCAGAGCGGCGTCCACAGCGTCCTCACCCAGAGCCTGCTTGGCAGACCACAGGATGGCGTCAGCAGCAAAGTCGCCCAGGTTGGTTTCCTGAGTGCGCACGCCAGGAGCGCGGTTGCCGTCCAGCAGCACTTCGGCCTTGGCGAAGGTGGCGGAGAGTTCTTCCTCAACCTTGGCGTCGATGGCGTTGACCACAGCGGCCACTTCCTCATCGATGGCCAGGCCGGCGCCCAGAGCCAGAGTGGCCTCGGCGTTGTCAGCCAGGGTGTACAGGCCGGCGGTCAGGGCGATGGAGGTCACGTCGTCCTTGGTCACCTTCTCAGCCACAACGTAGCCGATGGCTTCGCTGTATTCGCCGGTGGAAACGCGCAGGGTTTCGCCCTCAACCACGCCGCCGTCGATAGTGGTGTGGCTGTGGCCGTCGATGAACAGGTCGATGCCGGTCACGTTGGCCAGCACGTCGATGGAGCGGTTGGTGATGCTTTCGTCAGCATCGCCCAGGTGACCCAGGCACACGATCATGTCGCAGCCGGCAGCTTCCAGCTCGGCAACCTGAGCGGCGGCCACGGCGTACAGCTCTTCAGCCTGCGCGAAGGTGATGCCCTTAACCTTGTCGGGGTGAGCCTTGGTCATGGTTTCGGGGGTAGCCAGACCAAACACGCCAACCTTGCCGATGGCGGTTTCGAAGATCTTGTTGGCTTCCATCACCAGGGTGTTGTCAGCGGTGCGGGTCAGGTTGGCGCACAGCACGGCGAACTGGGCATTTTCCATGTTCTGCAGCATGTTGTCAGCGCCCCAGTCGAACTCATGGTTGCCCAGGGTGGCCACGTCGTAGCCGGTGGCGTTCATGAATTCCACAGCATTCTTGCCGTAGCCCAGGTTCACAATGGGAGTGCCCTGAGAGAAGTCGCCAGCGTCCATGAGCAGCACTTCGGCGCCCTGGGCTTCCAGGTTCTTCTTGAGGGAGGCGATGCGGGCGTAGCCCAGCACGTCGTCGGTGGCCACAGCGCGGCCGTGCATGTCATTGGTGTGCAGGATGACCAGCTTGCCGGCCAGAGCGCCTTCCGCGGTGGCGGGGGCGAACACGCACAGCATCATGGCCAGAGCCAGCACGAGGGAAAGAAGCTTTTTCATTGGAATCTTCCGTCCTTTCATGTCTGTTGTTTGGGGGAATGGAGTGCAGGGAATCCGAAAATTCCCACATCTTATTGTAGCAAGAAGCAGCGCTTCCGTCAATTGCTGGAAAACAGAAAAGCGCCTCTTTTCAGGGGCGCTTTGTTCACAAACCATCAGGGGTTGTCCTGATATTCCTTGATCAGCTTCACCACCGTGCCGGGCAGCAGGCCCACGCCGATGATGCACACCATGGTCGGCAGGCCCCATACGAGATTGTTGACGAAGGAGTTGGCCGTTTGGATCCATGGAAGCATAGTTTGTGCTCCTCTACGTAAAAAATATGGAAGATTCAATAGAAAAAATGGAGAAAGTGTACCGAAAGCTGGCCAGAAAGTCAAGCGAAACTGCGCTTGACACGTAGAAATGCGCATGATAATGTTTTGACAGGTCCTATATTAAGGAGAGATTTGCATGCAAAAGAATGATCCGCGCTACAGCGCTTATGTGGAAGTGCTCAAAAACCACCTGCGCCCCGCCATGGGCTGCACCGAGCCCATCGCCATTGCCTATGCCGCCGCCATCGCCAGAAAGGCGCTGGGCTGCGTGCCGGAAACCGTGCGCTGCCTGGTGAGCGGCAACATCATCAAAAACGCCATGGCCGTCACCGTGCCCAACACCGGCGGACGCAAGGGCATCGATGCGGCGTGCGCGGCGGGCATCATCGCGGGCGATCCGTCCAAGGAGCTGCAGGTGATTTCCTCCGTCGATGCGGCGCAGCTGGAAGCCATCGACGCGTACCTGCACAAAAAGATCATCAGCGTGGATGTGAAGCCTGACGCGCGACTGTTTGATATCCTCATCGAAGTGGAAGGCAGCGGACACCGCGCATCCGCACGCATCGCCGACCGCCACACCAATGTGGTGGACGTCATGTGCGACGGCGAGGTCATCGAGCGCAAGGCCCTCACCGGCGAAGTGCTGGACACCGACGAAAACGAGGCGCTGCTCACCATCGAAGGCATTTACGATTTTGCCCGCACCTGCGATGTGGCCGACGTGCAGGATGTGCTGCACCGCCAGATTGAGTGCAACACCGCCATCGCCAAAGAAGGCCTCACCGGCCGCTGGGGCGCGAGCGTGGGCAGGGTGATCCTGGACAGCTACGGCACAAGCGACGTGCGCGTGCGTGCCAAAGCCTGGGCAGCCGCCGGGTCCGATGCGCGCATGGCCGGGTGCGAAATGCCCGTCATCATCAACTCCGGCAGCGGCAATCAGGGCATGACGGTTTCGCTCCCGGTGATCGAATACGCCAAGGAGCGCGGCTCCACCGATGAGGAGCTCTGCCGCGCGCTGGTCATGTCCAACCTTGCGGCCATCCGCTGCAAGGCGCTCATCGGCTGCCTGTCGGCCTACTGCGGCGCCATCAGCGCTGGCTGCGCCGCCGGTGCGGGCATCGCCTTCCTCTGCGGCGGCGATCTGCACCTCATCAACCACGCCATCGTCAATTCCCTCGCCATCCTCTCCGGCACCATCTGCGACGGCGCCAAGCCCTCCTGCGCCGCCAAGATTGCATCCGCCGTGGACGCAGCCCTGCTGGGCTACCACATGGCGCTCTCCGACAAGGAATTCCGCCACGGCGAAGGCATTGTCAAGAAAGGCGTGGAAAACACCATCGTCAGCGTGGGCCGTCTGGGCAAGGACGGCATGAAGCAGACCGACGAAGAGATTTTGAGGATTATGATGAATCTGTGATGGGGGGGACGGCAGGGAGGCTCTGCCTCCCTGCACCCACCGCCAAAGGGTTTCACCCTTTGGAATCCCGTGTATGCAGGCCGCCCTCAGGCGGCCTGCAGGCGTTTTAACGCGAATGGAAAAGGATTGTTGCGTGACAATACGCTTGTTGTATATCGAAAACCCCACGCTAGGCGTGGGGTTCAGCAAAGCTTACAGCTATGAGTGTGAAATCAAAACTCCTTTTGCAAGAACGAAACGGCCTGACAACAGCATCGAAAGCAAAAGGAGG
>JAQXJZ010000072.1 GCA_029009515.1 bacterium | reverse complement strand
CTGACGAGGAACAGGAGATGCCTCCGGCGGCCAAGGGGTACAGGGGAAACATCGAGGTTTCCCCTATACCCCTTGGATCCCCTGACCCTTTCTCCGACCAGGGGGAACCCCTGGACCCCAGCGAGTTGAGTGTATCTTTCTTTCGGGTTGCTTTTGTTTATTGAGCGCCTTCTAAGACGCAAAAATCCCATCAACACCAGCCTGACGGCTGACAGTTGATGGGGTTTTTGCTGCTTGTGTGGGTAAGAAACAAAGGTACACCGGGACTTTCGTGCACGGGCGCACACATAGGTGCGCCCCTACGGTGGTACCAGGGATGTATTGTAATGCAGACGGGTTTGGCTGCCTTGTAGGGGCGCACCTGCGTGTGCGCCCGATGGCGACAGGTAACTTAGTTCATTACCTATGCACCCGAGCTGTAGCCTCGCTTTGCCTTTAGGCAAAGGTGAGGCGGGTTGGCACGCGACAGTTGCTTGATAAGTCAAGCACCATCCCATTTACCATTATGCACACGGGGGTCCAGGGGTTTACCCCTGGTCGTGTTAATGGGGTTACAGGTAGGGGGCGCTTGCGCACCGAGGGGCGAGGACAGCCCGAAGGGCTACCGCAGCCCCGAAGCCCAAAGCCGGCCTTGTGCCGGATTTGGGCCGTACAAAGTCCAGAGGATCTAAGGGGGGAAATCGAAATCCCCCCTGATCCTCTGGCCCTAGCGGAGCGGGCCCCGACGGCGTCAATAAACAAGGGAATCAAGGCGTGACTCGGCCGTCAATCCCTTGCTTTCGCTTACGAGCAACTGGCCACCTCATCACCCGCTACGCGGGAGCTTCCCCTCAAGGGGAAGCTGGAAGGCTTGACTTCTTTACCAAACAATATCAAGTTGTTAGAACACGAAAGGTTGGCGAGCAGCCAACTGCGCAAGCTTCCCCTTGAGGGGAAGCTGTCGGCTTTGCCGACTGATGAGGTGTAGCCGCCGCAGCGGCGTTCCCCCCTCTCCACAAGGAGGTACCCATGCTCACCCTGAAAGACGTCCAAAACAACGAAACCATCAAAGCCCTCGTCCACGCGGGCAACCAGTACCTCGCCGTGATGGGCTACACCGATCATGGCCCGCGCCACCTTGGCTACGTCAGCCATACCGCCAGCAAGATCCTGCGCGATCTGGGCTACTCCGACCGCGAGGTGGAGCTGGCCGCCATCGCCGGTTGGGTGCATGACGTGGGCAACAGCGTCAACCGCATCGAGCACGGCCAGAGCGGCGCAGTGCTGCTGTTTCCCATCCTGCGGGAAATGGGCATGGCCTCCGCCGACGTGGTGGAGGTCATCATGGCGGTGGGCAACCACGAGGAGCAGAGCGGCTTTGTGAGCAGCGTTGTATCCGCCGCGCTGGCCATTGCCGACAAGAGCGACGCGCACAAGAGCCGCGTGCGCGGCGGCAAGCCTGATCCCACCGACCCGCACGACCGCGTCAACTTTGCCATTCAGCACAACCGCGTCATCGTGGATAACGAGCGCAAGGTGATCCGTCAGGAAATCCAGATGGATTCCACCTCCAGCGTGCTAGAGTTTCTGAGCATCTACATGGAACGCATCGTCATGTGCGAAAAGGCTGCGGCGTTCCTCGGCCAGCATTTCGAGCTGTCCATCAACGACCGTCTGGTCAACAAGAGCGCCTGACGGGCGCTCATTCTCTTTCAAAGGAGTTTTACCCGCATGATCTGTGAACGCTGCGGACATTCCATGCCCGATGGCTCGCTCACCTGCGAGCACTGCGGCACCTATCTGGGCAAGTATTCCAACGCCGCGCTGGATACCGGCGTGCGCGCCATCCGCCAGGGCAGGGTGAGCGCCTCCACGCCCACGCTGCCGCCGCAAAACCGCCGCACCCGCGAGTACGGCGATTACGACCTGTCCTCCGTGCCTGTGGAGGGCGGCAGCGCATCGCCCCGGCGCAAAACCGCGCCCGTGTACGGCAAGAGCGGCTCCAGCCGCCCGGATACCCGCCGCGGCGTGCCGGTCAACGCCCATGGCCGCGCGCCCAGCCTGAAGCACAAAAACATCCGTGTGCACAATGTGCACCGCCGCAATGTCAACTGGATGCTCATCGGTCTCATCTGCGTGCTGGTGGTCATCACCGCCGCCGCGGGCGTGTACGTGTACATCTCCAAGAGCGACAGCGGCCAGCGCGCCACTGCCCGCCGCAACGCCCTTTCCGCCACGCAGAGCATGTTTGACCTTGCCGCCAACACCCGCGATCCCCTTGTGCAGGAGGAGCGCGAGGCGCTGATGGAAAAGTGGACCAGCGTCAATCCGCAGGCCTACTGGCTGAGCGGTCAGGACTATCTGGACGTGGGCGACGTAGAAACCGCCATCATCTGCTTCCGCATCGGCGATGTGGTGGACCCGGAAAACTACGACGGACTGCTGCTGCTGGCCAACGCCTACCAGCTCAACATGCAGGATCAGGAGGCGGAAACCGTCTACCTGCACCTGGTCAACGACGTCAGCCCCTTCCGCACCGACGCTTACACCGCCCTCATCCGCATGTATCAGGAGCAGGGCCGCAGGCCGGAAGCCGCCGAAATGATGCTTCAGGCCTACGAAAACACCGACAAGGACAGCTTCCGCCTCGAGCGCTCGGACTACATCCCCCAGCCGCCGCAGACCAGCCTGCAGGCCGGACGCTACGAGATCAGCAAGCTGGCCGGCAACGTGAGCCTCACCTCGCCGCAGGGCTACGACATCTACTACACCACCGATGATGAAGCCAAGCTGCCCGAGGAAGGCATCCTGAGCGAGGACGGATCGCTCAAGCCCGAGGAAGGCACCGTCACCCTGCGCGCCGTTTGCGTCAGCGGCGATCTGGTGTCCGACCAGCTCAAGGTGTCCTATACCTTCTACTATCCCTCGCCCCCTGCCCCCAAGTCCAGCCTTGCGCCCAACACCTACAACAAGTGCATCGACGTCAGCCTCCGTCCCGGCGCGTTCATCGACGACAAGCGCACCAAGAAGGAAAAGGCCGAGGACGAGAAGCACTACAAGTATTACTACACCATCGACGGCTCCACGCCGGATGAAAACAGCCCCGTTTACGATGGCACGCCCATCAAGATGCCCTCCGGCCGCGTGACGCTCAAGGCCATCTGCATCAACCAGTACGGCAAGATGAGCTCCATTCTGGAGGTGGGCTACAAGTTCAACGCCAAGCCCTACCCGCTGGATCCCTATCAGGAAGAGGACGTGTTCACCGGCTTCGTGCTCAACAAGACCACCATTGACGATTTCAAGGAAACCTTCGGCGAGCCCAAACAGGTGCTGGACACCAGCTATCTGGGCCTGGCTGCGCCGGGTCAGCACTTTGTGTACGACTGGGGCTACGCGGTGTTCATCCTTGACGGCAGCGCGTGGGAGCTGGTGCGCATCGAAATGAACAAGTCCATCGGCAATGGCCCGCGCAGCGTGGGCTTTGGCTCCACGGAGGATGAAATCACCGCCGTGTACAAGGACTTTGGCCAGGTGCGCTCCCCCAACGGCGAACGCGGCCTGTACTACGACTATCCCCGCGTGGGCAAGGTGCACGTGCTGGAGGACGGCAGCCGTATGATCCAGTACAGCTGCTCCACCGTGGCCAGCAACATGTGGGTGCTGCAGTACTATCTGGGCAGCAACGGACGCGTGAACCGGATTGTGCATTATTATCAGCCGTGAGGAGAACGCCTGCGGCAGGTGAAATCCGCTGCGGCGGATGAAATCTGCCTGCGGCAGGTGAAATCCGTCCGGGGGACGGATGAAATCTCCTGCTGAAGCAGGAGGAGCTTAGTTAGATGTCAGGAGAGGGAACGGGTTGCCTTCTCCTTTCCTGCACGCAAGCGAGCCGGGAGGCCTTTCGCCGACCGGCGGTCTGACTCGTCCAACAAACAAGAATCCCCATACCGTCAAGCGAGCCGCGACCCCTTCCGGGGAGCGGCGGTCTTAGATCCAACAATAAACAATACAAAAAACCGCGCACCCAAAAGGTGCGCGGTGTGCGGGTGCAGGGGCTCAGCCCCTGCCGGGTCTGGGCGGAGCCCAGCGTCCCCATCCGTCCCCATCCGTCCCCTCGTCTCATTCCACCAATTTCCGGAATCCCTCGCCCAGCACTTCGTGCGCATCGGAGATGAACACAAAGGCGGCTGCGTCGCGGGAGCGGACGATGGCTTTCAGGCGGCCGATTTCCTGGGCGCTGAGCACGCAGAGGAGCACGGGGCGATCCGCTCCGGTGTAGCCGCCTTCGGCGTGAAGGACGGTTACGCCGCGCTCCAGCTGGGTCATCAGCTCCTGCTTGATGGATTCGTACTGGCTGGAGATGACGTAGCAGGCCTTGTCGGTGGTCACGCCCAGCATGACCATGTCGATAACCTTGGAGGAAACATAGATGCAGATGAAGGCGTACAGGGCGTATTCCACCTCGATGCTCACGCCGGCCATCAGCACGGAGATGCAGTCGATCAGAAAGAGGATCACGCCCACGCTGATGTGCTGAAAGCGGCTGTGCAGCATGCGCGCGGCCATATCGGTGCCGCCGGTGGTGGCGCCGCCGCGCAGGATGAAGCCCAATCCCACACCCAGCAGCACGCCGCCAAACACCGCGCCCAGCATGGGATTGCTGGTGAGGGAGGGCAGGGGGATGAGGTCGATGAGGAAGGAGAACAACAGCGTCGCAATGAGCGACCGGAAGGCGAACACGCGGCCCATGGACCGGTAGCCGATGATGAAGAGGGGAACATTCAGAATCAGGCTGACGGTACCAACCGGCCACTGGAACAGAAAGTTGAACACCATCGCGATACCGGTCAGGCCGCCGGGTGCGATGTGGTGCGGCGTGAGGAAGGCGGGGTAGGCCATGGCGCCCAGCAGGCTGCCAAAGACAATCTGCAGATAGGCCATGAACTGCTCATTTTTGAGGATGGACCATTTCTTCATGAAGTGTGCTCCTTGTGCTTTTGTATATCAGGTTTCCCCGCAGCTGCAGGGCATATCCAGCGATACCTGCAGCGCTCGTTCAATGGCGCGCAGGCTTTGCGGGCTCAGCGTGCCCAGATGGCGGCTCAGGCGGGTTTTTTCCACGGTGCGCACCTGCTCGCACAGGGCGGTGGAAGGCCGCCACAGCCCGGCCTCGCCCAGCGGAATGGCCGCATGGGTGGGCAAAGCGGGTTTGCGCCGGCTTGCAGTGAGGGGAATGATGATCACGGTTGGCGCATGCAGATTGCCCGCGTCGTTTTGCACAATCACGACCGGCCGGACGCCTCCCTGCTCGCTGCCGACGACAGGGTCCAGCGCAGCCATGTAAACATCGCCTCTTTTCATGGATGCTTTCCACGCTCCGGGGCGGCCTGGTGGTGCCCTTCATTTTAGCATGAAACGGGCGGTTTTGTAAAATGGCCGCCCATGCACAGGGTATGCTTGACACCTTTTGCATGTGCATGATATGCTTCATATGTATGTCTTTTTTCGCATGAAAACGTGGTTTTTGTACGTTTGGATGTGTGGACCAACCAGAAGGAGTTTGCGTATGAATCAACGCCTGCACAGGATTGTCGCGCTGATGCTGACCCTTGTTTCGCTTTGCATGCTTATCCCCGAGGCCCGGGCCAAAACCGTGGAGGAATGGCTGGAGGGCTTTGACACGGGCGAAGTGTGGTTCGGAGAGGATTTTGCCTACGACATCACCGACGAGGAGGCCTGCTGGGAGCTGCTCCAGAAGCCTATCACCATCCTCGACGCCGACCAGCGCGAGGCCATCTACCCGCGCGTGGAGCCCAACGGCAAGAAGGTCAACAACGACAAGCTGGGCGGATTCATCAACGGCGCGTCGGCGGCTGTGCATGTGCTGGGCGAGGACGAGGACGGCTGGACGCTGATTGAAGGCCTGGATTATTACAACCGCGTCATCCGCGGCTATGTGCGCACCAAGCTGCTCAAAACCGTCAAGCCCAACGAAAAGTACGGCGTCATCATCGATAAGCTGACCCAGCGGCTGTATGTGTTCATCGACGGCAAGCTGTGGGACAGCTGCCTCATCTCCACCGGCCTGCCCAGCGACGAGCAGCCCTATAACGAGACCGCTGCGGGTGAGTACCTCATCTGCAGCTGGGTGGGCGATTTCGACTCCGAAGGCATGATCTGCGCCACGGCGCTGCGCTTCAACGGCGGCGATATGATCCACGAGGTGCCGCACAAGATCAACTACGACGGCTCCAAGGGCTACGCCCGCTGGGAAGCGCTGCTGGGTCAGAAGGCCAGCCACGGCTGCGTGCGCACCCAGCGCATCGCCACGGAGAAGGGACTCAACGCGCGCTGGCTGTGGGATAACCTCAAGCGCGGCACCAAGGTGGTCGTCTGGGACGACGCCGGCCGCAAGATGCCCTATCCCGACGACGACCGCGAGCTGTTCTACAATCCGCTGGGCGGCAGCTACTACCACGCCGACCAGTTCTGCTCCAGCGTGCGCGACAAGTATCTGCCGCTGGAGGGCTTCACCTATGCCGAGCTGGACAGCGGCGATTTCCTCACCCTCACCCCCTGCCAGAAGTGCCAGCCCCCGCGCCGCAAAAGCCTGATTGCCAAGGAAAACCTGGCGCGCGGCGCCATCACGCAGGAGGAGTACGAGCAGGCGCTCACGCCCATTCCGTACCCGGACAAGAACGCCGAGCAGTACTATAACCCCGACGGCGGCAAGAACTACCACGGCGATCAGAACTGCTCCTCCGTCAAGGATCGCTGGCTGCCCCTGACCGCATTCAGCTACTCCGAGCTGGAGGGCAGCAAATCCGCCCTCACCCCCTGTAAATACTGCAATCCGCTGCCCAAGCTGGACGAGATCGACCAGCAGAACCGCAACCAGGGATTGAGCGACGAGCTGATCGCCAGCCTGCGCACCGCCTACGAAAACGGCGAAACCACCGCTGTGGAAGAATCTCTTCCCGATCCAGTTCTCCCCACCGAACCAGTGGACGAACCCACCGACAGCGAAGAAGAAGTCTCCATCATCATCAAATAAACATGTCCTTGCGGCCGTAAAACGGCCGCAAATAACGGGATTCTTAAGGGGCTTAGCCCCTTAAGCGGGATCCAAGGGCAGCGCCCTTGGCCGCCGGAGGCCCCCCACGAAAAGGAGAAACCACATGAAGCATCTTTTGTGCCTCGTTTTGTGCGTGCTCACCGCGCTTGCGCCGCTGAGCGCGCTGGGCGCTATCAATCCGGATAACCTGCCGATTGGCGATCTGCGCGGATACCGCGGCGGATCGGACTGGTTCGGCGAGGATTTTCATTACGACATTACCAATGAAGAAGCCTGCTGGGAGCTTTTGCAGAAGCCCATCACCGTGCTGGACGTGGAGGAGAAGGAAGTGGTCTATCCCCTCGACGCGCCGGACGGCAACAAGGTGGTGGACGAGTGGCAGGGCGGATTCATCAACGGCTCGCTGGCCGGCGTGAAGGTGCTGGGCGAGGATGAGAACGGCTGGACGCTGATTGAGGGCATGGACTATTACGACCGTGTCATTCAGGGCTATGTGAAGACCAAACTGCTCAAGACCGTGAAGCCCAACGAGAAATACGGCATCATCATCGACAAGCTGACGCAGAGGCTGTACATGTTTGTGGACGGCAAGCTGTGGTCCAGCTGCGCGGTATCCACAGGATTGGCCAACAAGGGCCAGCCGTACAACGAGACGGCCACCGGCGAGTATCTGGTAGGCAGCTGGGTGGGCGGATTTGACTCCGAGGGCATGTACTGCGAAATGGGCATCCGCTTTAACGGCGGCGACCTTTTGCACATGGTGCCCTACACCACCTACGCCGACGGCACCAAGGACTTTGCCAAGTTCGGTCAGCTGCTGGGCCGCAAGGCCAGCCACGGCTGCGTGCGCGTGGCGCGCTACGCCAACGATGAGGGATTGAATATCTCCTGGCTGTGGGATAACCTCAAGCGCGGCACCAAGGTGATCGTGTGGGACGACGACGGCCGCACTCTGCCGTATCCCGATGATTCCACCGAGCTGTACTACAACCCCAACGGCGGCACCAGCTATCACGCCAGCGCCCGCTGCAAGAGTGTGCGCGACAAGTTCCTGCCGCTTACCGCCTTCACCTACGGCCAGCTTGAGGAAGGCAGCTTTGCCAAACTTGCGCCCTGCCCGTACTGCTCGCCTGCCCGCCGCCGCGACGTGATCGACGAGATCAATCAGGAACGGCTGGATGTGGCCGAGCTGCTTGGCAACGGCCAGGCCGCCGCGCCCGTGGAGGAACCCGAGGTAACCATTACCATTTATTGATCAGCCATTCTCAAAACGCCCATTCCAAGCCGGATGGGCGTTTTGCTTTGCCTGTGAAAAACTTGTCGAATCCGTCTGATATTTCAGGTGAAAATCAGACGATTTCATCCATAAATCATCTTGTATACTAGTGGACATGTGTTGCAAATGGTGGTATACTAACCATATCACAAGGAGGTAGATTCCTATGAAAATGACTTTCCGCTGGTATGGTTCTCAGAGCGATCCCATCCCCCTGAAGTATGTGAAGCAGATTCCCGGCATGAGCGGCCTGATGGGCCTGCTGGACAAGCCCGCCGGTGTGGTCTGGGAAGAAGACGAGATCAAGGCGCTGGTGGACGAAGTGCATGCTGCCGGTCTGGAGCTTGAAGTCATCGAGAGCGTGAACGTGCACGAGGACATCAAGATGGGTCTGCCTACCCGCGACGAGTACATCGCCAACTACATCACCACCATCCGCAACCTGGCCAAGTACGGTGTGAAGGTGATTGTGTACAACTTCATGCCCATCTTCGACTGGCTGCGCACCGACCTGGCCCGCGAGATTCCCGAGGACGGCTCCAACAGCCTGTACTTCAACGAGGAAGACCTGGGCGAAATGGGCCCCATGGAAATCGTGCGCCGCACCGCCGAGGACTCCAAGGGCTTCACCCTGCCCGGCTGGGAGCCTGAGCGTCTGGCCCTGCTGGAGACCACCCTCAAGCAGTACGAAGGCATCACCCCCGACATCCTGCGCGAGAACTACAAGTACTTCCTCGACGCCGTCATCCCGGTGTGTGAAGAAGTGGGCATCCGCATGGCCTGCCATCCCGACGATCCCGCCTGGCCCATCTTTGGCCTGCCCCGCATCGCCCACAGCCAGGAAGACTACGACAAGATCGTGAAGCTGCACGACAGCCCCGCCAACACCCTGTGCCTGTGCACCGGTTCTCTGGGCTCCAACCCCGCCAACGACATTCCCGCCATCATCCGTCACTTCGGCGAGATGGACCGCAGTGGCGCCATGCACGTGCGCAACGTGAAGTACCTGGGCTACCGCCACTTCCGCGAGGCTGCTCACCTGTCCTCCACCGGCGATCTGGACCTGTACGAGATCATGAAGGCCATCTACGATACCTGCCCCGACACCTACGTGCGTCCTGACCACGGCCGCATGATCTGGGATGAAGTGGGCCGCCCCGGCTACGGTCTGTACGACCGCGCTCTGGGTGCTTGCTACATCAATGGTCTGTGGGAAGCTATCTGTAAGGAAAACGCCAAGTAATTGCTGATTTTTGCGCTGGCTTCGCCGCGCGTGCTGGGTTCTTAGTCAGTTGAGCTGACGAGGAACAGGAGATGCCTCCGGCGGCCAAGGGGTACAGGGGAAACATCGAGGTTTCCCCTATACCCCTTGGATCCCCTGACCCTTTC
>JAQXJZ010000071.1 GCA_029009515.1 bacterium | reverse complement strand
GGACTCCCTGACCCTTTCTCCGACCAGGGGATACCCCTGGACCCCTGCGAGTTGAGCGGACTTTTCTTTTGGGTTGCTCATGCTTGTTGAGCGCTTGCTAAAACGCAAAACCCCATCAACACCAGCCTTCGGCTGACAGTTGATGGGGTTTTGCTGCTTGGATGAGGAAGCAAAGGGAAAAGTTACTCCTTCAGCCAGCTTTCGTATTTTTCCGGCGGATAAACGCCCTTGATCACGCTGATCATGAACTGGAATTCCTCTGGCTCAAAATAGGTGGCGTACTTCTGATACAGCACGCGCAGCGCATTGATGCTGGCCACATGCATGCTGTAATCGTTGAGCTTGATGAAATTGGCCGAAAACGGCGTCAGCTTGTCAAAAATCAGGCCCATCAGATCATCCGTGATGCCGCCAATCACCTCGCGCGTCAAACGGCGGCTGCGGTAGTTGTCCGGAATCACAGTCAGGCTGCCGTTGGTGAGGCTGTTGAGCTTGGTGAGCAAAAGCACCTCCAGCTCGTCGTGCAGGCTTTCCAGCGTCTGACGGTAGGGCGCATAGCCGCTCAGCTTTTCGGTCAGCAGCTCGCTTAAGTTGTTGGCGGACAGAAACAGCGTTCCCAGCCACGGCCTGAGTACCCGTTCGACCTCGTCCTTGCTGACAGGCATCGCCATTTTCTGCTTCCCCTTTTCCTTCGGCTGCGCAAAACGCCCCATATTCTAACAAAACAAAATTCTACATGCTGCTGGTGGATTCCTTTGTTTTCAAAATAAAACAAAAAGTTGCGAAATTATTTCAAAAATATTTCGCACGTTCACAATGAGTAAAATGCATAAAACGATGAATAAAAATACAATTCAATACGTGGAAAACCCACCAATTGTGGAGGGGTCATCCCCCAACCACCATCCGTAGATTGCAGAGTTTTCAACATACCACAGCTATGCAAAAAGGGCGGAAAGGTGGGGGCGCTTGTCAAAAAACGATGTATCTGCTATGATAGATAACGAAATGGGGAATAACGTGACAAGTTTTCCACAGGAACGTTATCCACATTCTTTTTGTCTCCGAACAAAAATGATGTGGATAACTTTTTCAACCGGGTTTGCATAATATACATTCAGGGAAGGTAGAGTACACCTTGATGAACGCAGAAGAGTTGTGGTCAAGCGCATGCCAGCTGCTCAAGGGCGAGATGGCAGACGTGAGTTTTCATACATGGATTGAGCAGCCGCTGAAGCCCTATGAGCTCATCGGCGATATTCTGCTGATGGAGTGCGTGGCGCCTGTGATGCTGAACATGGGCACCAACCGCTACATGGACCAGATCCAGCGTGCGGTGAACACCGCGGCGGACGGCGCGCTGAAGATTGAAATCCTGAGCGGCGACGAGCTGACCGCCCGCGTCAACGAGCTCAAGGCCCGTGCCGAGGGCGACTCGCTGGCGCTGCTCAACCCCAAGTACACCTTCGACAGCTTCGTGGTGGGCGACAGCAACCGCTTTGCCCACGCGGTGTCGCTGGCCGTGGCCGAGGTGCCCGCCAAGGCGTACAACCCGCTGTTCATCTACGGCGGCGTGGGTCTGGGCAAGACGCACCTGATGCACGCCATCGGCCACTACGCGCATGAGCTGTATCCGGATATGCGCATCCTCTACATCACCAGCGAGGATTTCACCAATCAGCTCATCAACGCCATGCAGACCAACCAGAACCAGCAGTTCCGCGACCGCTTCCGCAATGTGGACATCCTGATGTTGGACGATATCCAGTTCATCGCGGGCAAGAGAGGTACGGAGGAGGAATTCTTCCACACCTTCAACCACCTGCGCGACGCCGGCAAGCAGATCATCATGACCTCCGATAAGCCGCCCAAGGAGATCCAGAAGCTGGAGGAGCGCCTGTGCAGCCGCTTTGAAGGCGGCCTGGTGGCGGACATCCAGCGCCCCAATTTTGAAACCCGCATGGCTATCCTGCGCAAGAAGGCCGAGTATGAGAAACTCAGCATCGACAGCGAAATTCTGGCCCTCATCGCCGAGAAGATCGAAACCAACGTGCGCGAGCTGGAAGGCAGCCTCACCCGCCTCACCGCGTACTCCAGCCTCACCCGCCGTCCCATCGATATGCAGCTGGCGCGCGAAGCCCTGAGGGAATTGTTCAAGCACACCGAAGCGCGCGTGATCACCTGCGACCTCATCCAGGACGCGGTGGCCAACTACTACGGCATCACCGTGGACGATCTCAAGAGCCCCAAGCGCAGCCACGAGATCACCGTGCCGCGCCAGATTGCCATGTACCTGTGCCGCGAGATGATGGGCCTGAGCCTGACCAAGATCGGCGACGCCTTTGGCGGCAGGCACTACACCACTGTCATGTCGTCCATCGACAAGGTGGAGGAATCCATCAAACAGTCGCCCAGTCTGGCCAGTCTGCTGGATGATGTACGCCGTATGATAAAGGATTCCAAATAAGCCATCTGTGCAAAATTTTTCGCAAAACGCTTTGCAAAACGGTTGAACCGTGCTATAATACACGCGTTGCCCAGCTGAGGGATTCGGCTCAGGTTCCTTACCCTTCTTTGTTCGGAAGCATGGAAACCTAAGACCAGGAAACGCAAGGCTATGGGGAGACAGAACAAAGAAAATGGAGGAAACCACCATGTTTGAAGACAAGACTCTTGTGTGCCGTGATTGCGGCAAGGAATTCGTGTTCAGCGCTTCTGAGCAGCAGTTCTTCGCTGACAAGGGCTTCCAGAACGATCCCACCCGCTGCCACGAGTGCCGCGCTGCTCGCCGCAACCGCGAGAATCCCGGCCGTGCCGAGCGTCAGTACTACGAAGTGATCTGCGATGGCTGCGGCGCCACCACCCAGGTGCCCTTCCAGCCCAAGGGCGATCGTCCTGTGTACTGCCGTGAGTGCTTCGAGCGCAACCGCAACCAGTACTAAGAAATCAAGCGCCTCCGTCACAAGCGGAGGCGCTTTTTTTACAACGCGCAATGAACAGGGAAAAACTGAAAAAATCAGCGCTCAAGGCGCTGCGCTTCATCACCAACCCGAGGTTTCTTTTGTGCTTCGGGCTGGCGTGGATCATCACCAACGGCTGGAGCTATGTCATGCTGGCAGCAGGCACGTACTTTGGCATCGGCTGGATGACGGCGGTGGCCGGGGCGTACATGGCGTTTCTGTGGTTTCCCTTTTCGCCGGAAAAGGTGGCCACCTTCGCCATTGCCATGGCGCTGCTGCGCTGGCTGTTTCCCAAGGACGAAAAGACCCTCAAGGTGATGAAGGAGCTGTACGCATCCGCCAAGGCAAAGGCCAGAGCGTTCAGGGAAAAACACAAAGCCAAAAAGGAAAGCCCGGACAGGAACTGATCCTGCCCGGGCTTTGCCGTTTTGTCTTAGTCGCGGCTCCACTCGATGATGCGGCCTTCGACCGTCACTTCAAACTCGTAGTACTTGCCGTCCAGTTCCACCTCGCCGTCGTAGCAGAGGTGGCCGTCGTCGTAGTCCAGGTCGATTTCCAACAGCGTGAAGCCGCCCTTGGCCTCGCGCAGCACATTCAGCGCTTCCTCCACGCTTAGCGAACCGGCGGGAATATCGTCGTAGCTGCGGATTTCGCGCACGGCATAGTTGCTGCTCTTGACCGTGCAGGAGCCCAGGCCGCCGGCGGGCGTGCGGTAGATGACCTCCCATTCGGTGCGGCCGTCGTCACGCTCTTCCAGAATGTAATCGATGGTCACGTCGGGCAGCTCGGCCTTGACCGCATTGACAACGGCGGAATCAGCCGGGATATCGCTCACAGAGGAGCTGGGAACAAGCAGAGAACCCAGTCCGTCGTCGGCCAGCGCGGCGGAAGAAGCAAGCATCATAAGCGCAATCAGAAGAACGAACATCTTTTTCATCATCATTATCAACCTCCTTTGTTGATGGCTTTATGATAAGCTGTCAAGATGAATGGAACATGAAAGCGAAAAACTTTTTGAAAGA